>CADBOZ010000125.1 GCA_902796515.1 uncultured bacterium
GACGTCTTGATTCTTCCTGAGCAAGCATTATAACTCTTATTGCTTTTTCCGTAAATCTCTCAAACATTAAAAACTTCCTTATATAAATTCCATGCTGTACGATAAGAAAAATTACATTTTATTCATCAATCATATCAATTCTTTTTTGATGCCTTTCGCCTTGAAATTTTGAATTTAACCACGTTTCAAGTATCTCAATTGCAAGACCTTCACCGAGTGCTCTTTGTCCGAGGCATAAAATATTGGAATTATTATGTTCTACGGATAATCTTGCATAGAATGAATTTGAAGGACATACCGCCCTTATTCCTTTATATCTGTTTGCCGTTATTTGCATGCCGATACCTGTCCCGCAAACTAAAATTCCTTTCTTAAATTCTCCCGACAAAAGAGCATTAACTACTTTTTTTGCATAATACGGATAGTCGCAGGAGTTTTTATCGTAAGTCCCAAAATCCTTCACTTCGTAATTTTTTGATTGTAAATATTCTTTCACTTTGTTTTTTAAATCAAATCCGCCATGGTCGGATGCTATTGCAAAATTAATATTATCGCTTTTCATAAATCCTTGCCGTCCTCTTGTATATATAAAATTATAATATAATTTTATTGTATTATATATTTTTTAATATTAAAATATTTAAGCAAGTATACCGGGTTGGAATTAAAAAACTTACCGGTAGGTTAATATAAATTAAGGAGAAAAAGATGACACTTAAAGACTTTTTATTTACGTCAGAATCAGTAACAGAAGGACATCCGGATAAGGTTTGTGATCAGATATCGGATGCAATTTTGGATGAATTTTTGACAAAAGATCCAAAATCAAGAGTAGCCGCAGAAACAACGGTTACAACGGGAATGGCTCTTGTTTGCGGAGAAATAACCTCTAATTGTTATGTTGATATCCCGTCAGTCGTCAGAAATACAATTAAATCAATCGGATATAACGGCGAAGAAGGCGGCGGTTTTGATTATAAAACTTGTGCTGTTTTAACATCGATTGATGAACAATCATCAGATATCGCAGGGGGTGTTAATGAAGCCCTTGAAGCAAGAAATGATAATGCCGATACTTCAAAAGATGAAACATTAGATATAGGTGCGGGCGATCAAGGTATAATGTTCGGTTATGCATGCTGCGAAACACGTGAGCTTATGCCGCTTCCGATAGCACTTGCTCATAAACTGGCATATAGATTATCTGAAATCAGAAAACAGAGAGTTGTGGATTACTTAAGACCGGACGGCAAGAGTCAGGTTACGGTTGAATATAAAGACGGAAAACCCGTAAGAATTGATACAATTGTTATTTCAACCCAGCACGACCCGATTGTAAACGGAATTGAAGATAATCAAAAAATACAGGAAATCATAAGAAAAGACATGATTGAGCATGTTGTAAAACCTGTTTTTGAAAATTATGATGTTAAACCTGATGAAACAACAAAATATCTTATAAATCCTTCGGGCAGATTTGTAATTGGCGGCCCTCAAGGGGATGCAGGTTTAACCGGAAGAAAAATTATAGTAGATACTTATGGCGGATATGCACGCCACGGCGGCGGTGCTTTTTCAGGAAAAGATCCCACCAAAGTGGATAGATCGGCTGCTTATGCTGCTCGCTGGGTTGCAAAAAACATTGTAAAAGCAGGACTTGCGGAAAAATGTGAAATTGAGCTTGCTTATGCAATAGGAAAATCTCAACCGGTATCCGTTCTTGTTGATACTTTTTCAACGGGAAAATTACCGGATGAAGTTTTGTCCAAAATAGTAACGGATACGTTTGATTTAAGACCTGCGGCAATAATCAAGCAATTTGATTTGAGAAATTTACCCGCTAAAAACGGCGGAAAATTCTATCAAAAGCTTGCTGCATACGGGCATGTCGGAAGAGAAGATTTCTTTGTGCCATGGGAAGAAACACAAATGGTTCAAACACTTCTTGAAAAATCAAGAAGTTATACGGCAAATGTGTAATATAAGAATGTAACTTTTAGAATTAAACAGACAGGAATAATTATTTCCTGTCTGTTTTAAAATAAAAAGTGTTAAAATAAATATAAAATGAAAAAGCTAAACAAAGAACAAACCATATCCGAACTATTAAATTCAAGTGCTTTTGGAGAAAATATCTCAAAAGAAAAAATGAATTTAACCATTAAGCATTCGACAATTTTTTCCTTTTGGGATGATATTTGCGGAAAACGTTTTTGTTCATTAAGCAAACCGTATGCTATAAAGTCTTCAAAAATATATGTTAGCGTAAAAAGTCCGGTTGTTGCAAGTGAATTAACTCTGTATAAAAAGAAACTGATTGAAAAAATCAACTCTTATTCAATGCCTCTCGGGATTGAGATTAAGGACATGTTTTTTAACTACAAAAACTTTTGCGAGCAGGAAAAACAAAAAGAGAACTTTGTCGAAGATAAACCGATTTATATTAAAAAAGATAAAATATCCGAAATTAAAATTAATGAAGATGATGAACTTTTAATATCCGATACCGTTAAAAAAATAAACTTTTTATCGGATGAACAAAAGCAAAAACTTTTAAAGAAAATAGTTGAATCCAATAAAGCAAAAAGTTTCAGAGATAAAAATTAAATTTTATAAAATCAGCCTTTAAAAAACGGATGATAAAATGTCATCCGTTTTTAATTATAAAGTTTTATCGGGTTATTTTTCTTCAAGAATGATTTCTTTTAAACTTTCCCAGATTTCACCTATCGGTTTATCCGCATCCAGTTCTTTTAATATGCCCAGTTGTTTGTAATAGTCATACAACGGAGCCGTTTCCTTTTCGTAAGTTTTAAAGCGCAGCAATGCGGTTTCTTCGTTGTCGTCATCTCTTGTAATTAGTTTTGTGTCGCAAATATCACAGTAATCCATAATTTTTGGCGGATTTGAAATAAGATTGTAGATTGTTCCGCATTTCGGACAACTTCTTCTGTTAATTAATCTGTGTACAAGAGCATCTGTTTCAATGTCAAAATAAATTGCAAGCCCGTCATCTTTCAGATTAAACTTGGTAACACTCATAATGTTATTGAGTGCCTCTGCCTGTTCAATTGACCGCGGGAAGCCGTCAAGAATAAAGCCGTCTTTGCAGTCTTCTTTTGAAATTCTTTCCTTTATTACTTCGGATACAACTTCTATCGGAACAAGCTGCCCTTTATCTATGTAGCTTTTCGCAATTATTCCTTGTTTTGTAGCATCTTGAATACTTTTTCTCAAAAGAGAGCCTGTATCAATATGCGGAATTGAAAGTTTATCGGATAATCTCGAAGTCTGTGTACCCTTACCTGAGCCGGGAGGCCCTAAAAATATAAATACTTTCTTCATTATTTTTTCCTTTAGCGCTGTTGCAGAAAGCTTTCATAATTCTTTGCCAGCAGGTGAGTTTTGATTTGATTTATAAAATCAAGAGCAACACCTACAAGAATTATAAGGCTTGTAGCACCGATACCTTGAAAAGTTTTTATTTCGGTTATTTCTGATGCGAACGTCGGAATTAATGCAATAACACCAAGAGCAAGTGCACCAATTAGTGTAATTCTTGTTAAGATTTCATTTAATTTGTCCGCAGTAGGTTTACCGGGTCTTACTCCCGGAATTGCCGAACCGTATTTTTTCAAGTTATTTGCAATTTCCTTAGGTTGCATTGACGGAATAATTGAAGCATAGAAAAACGTTAATGCCACGATAAGAACAAAATATATTGTGTAATAATACGGCGAACCCGTACTGAATAACAGGTTTAACTTATCGAAAATAGTTGCAATAATAACATTATCGATTTTCATTTGATGAACAACACTTATTACCGTTGCCGGAAATAACAGAATTGCAATAGCGAAAATTATCGGCATTACGCCGCTCGGATTGAGTTTGAACGGAATATTTGTGTTTTGTCCGCCGTATATTTTATTACCGACCTGACGTCTTGCTGATACAATCGGAACTTTTCTTGCCGCATCATGTAATATTATAATAAATACCATTGTTGCTAAGAATATTGCAATTAACACTACCAAATTTAACTGCAAAGAGGGTGCATTATGAACCAGCTCATATGTGCTGTTGCAATATTTCGGAATTCCGGTAAGAATGCCGACAAAAATCAATAACGAAGCACCGTTTCCAACGCCTTTTTCCGTTATAAGTTCGCCGAGCCACATTACAATAATTGCTCCGGCTGTTAAACTTACCGCAGAGCCTATGAAAAACATTACGGGATCAACTCCGGGATAAATTGAGCCCGGAAGTTTATAAAGTGCAATGGCAAATATTATAGACTGGAACAGTGCAAGAAATACCGCACCTATCCTTGTGTATTGTTGAATTTTGCGTCTGCCTGCTTCGCCGTCTTCTTTTTGTGCTTTTTCAAGTGACGGTATAATTACCGCCATTAATTGCATAATAATTGATGATGTAATATACGGGCCTATCCCCAGTGCAAATATTGAAACTTTACCCAGAGCACCGCCTGAAAACATATCAAGAAAGCCTATAAGGTTGTTTCCTCCTGCCATTTGCATAAATGCCGTATTATTAATACCAAAAATAGGAAGTTGTGCGCCAAATCTAAACAGTGCAATTATTGCAAAGGTGAAAAGCAGCTTATTTTTTAAGCCGCTTTCTTTCCAACTTGCTTTAAGATTTTGCACAACTTTTTCTGTATCAACATGTTGTTGCATTATACTAATTCTGCCTTTCCGCCTGCTTTTTCAATTTTTTCTTTTGCGCTTGCGCTGAAATATGTTGCCTTAACGGTAAGTGCTTTATTGATTTCTCCGTTACCGAGTACTCTTAGAGCAACAGCATCAGAAGAAGCTTTTCTCTTTTCTTGTAAATATGCTAAATCGATTGTTTCAGCATCTAATTCGGCAAGTCTTGAAACGTTAATTTCGGCAGAAACTTCTCTGAATTTATTTTTGAAGCCTTTTAATTTGGGCATTTGTCTGTATGAGGGCATTTGTCCGCCTTCAAAACCGCGTTTGTGTGAATTTCCGGATCTTTGTCCTTCACCGTTATTACCGCGGCATGATGTTTTTCCGCAACCTGATGCTATTCCTCTTCCTTTACGTTTTTTAGAGTGAGTTGCACCATCATTTGGTCTTATATCTTCTAAATTTAACATTATATCTTACCTTCCTATTATTCAACAATTTGTACAATGTGAGGAACTTTATTTACCATAC
>CADBOZ010000126.1 GCA_902796515.1 uncultured bacterium
TCGAGTCTTGTATAGGTTTAGTGAAAATTTATAAGTTGTGTTAATTTATAAATTTTTATATAGTGGCTAAAACTTAATTATAATAATAAAGGACAAATCTTAATGATTTGTCCTTTATGGTGGGCCCGGAGATGCTTTAGTTCTTGGCGAATGAAATGAGCCATAGAAATAAAGTATGCAAAGCAATTCGTAAATTTCTTGCACAAAGTGCATAGAAATTAGAATTGTGTGCCGACGAAGTCGAGACGTTGGCACAACAAAAAAGACCTCTTTGGAGGTCTTTTTTAGTTTGGGCCCGGAGAGACTCGAACTCTCACACCGTAGGCACTAGATCCTAAATCTAGCGCGTCTACCAATTTCGCCACAGGCCCATAAAGTATCCGTTAAGCAAAATCAGTATAAACATAATACAATAAGAAAATTTAATCGTCAACAAATTAATCTTTGCACCAGTACTTATCAAGCCAGCGCGTCGGTTTTACATACCTGAAACCGCCTTTTCCGACAAACCCGTTATAAGCCTGCTCGGGAGTCGGACGGCCGTGGAAAATGATTATTTTTGCATCAGCAGGGTCTTTTGGCACTTTAAAGAAATTCAAAGGAAACGGGTGCAGACAGCTTCTCTTAAAGCTTACACACCAGCTTTTATCCCAGTATTTCAATATTCCTTTGTCGTTCATTTGATGAGAAAGAAAGGCTTGTTCGTTTTTGTATCTTTTTCTTATGTCGTGCCCTTCTTTATAGAAGTTTTCAATTATATCTTTATGCTTATTTACGCAAAACTTAAATACCGAAGAGTTTCCGATGATATCATCCGGAAAATCCCAGTCTTTTATTATGAAAAACTCGCCTTCTTCTCTAAAAAAGCAATCTATATTATCTCTTATAACTACATCCAAATCCAGAAACAGCGCTTCGCCTTCTAAATCCGCAAGTTTATCCGTAAATAAGCCGAGCTTTTTCCAAGCTTTTTCGGGTAATCCGTCATCATTTAATTCGGGCAAAGGTCTTATTTCAACACCCTCGAGTATTCCTTCGGGTTTATCCGTAAAGCAAACAAATCTGTGTTCAAGGGTTAAATTTCTTTCAACCATCTTATAGAGGCGGTTTACATAATCCGCACCGAATTTATCGCCCCATTTTATACAAATTACATTTCTCTTTAACATAACTACCTCTTATTTGTGAAGATTTTTAAGTGTCGGAAACGCTATAACATCTCTTATTGAAGGAGAATTTGTCAAAAGCATTACGAGTCTGTCTATACCCATACCCATACCGCCTGTCGGAGGCATACCGTATTCAAGGGCATTGATAAAGTCTTCGTCAATTTCCATAGCTTCTTCGTCCCCGTTTGCTTTTGCTATTGCCTGTGCTTCAAATCTTTGTCGCTGGTCAATAGGATCGGACAATTCGGAAAATGCATTTGCTATTTCCCATCCGTTAACACGGGTTTCAAAGCGTTCGGTTAAGCGTTCGTTATCTCTGTGAACTTTTGCCAACGGCGAGATTTCTCTCGGATAGTCAATAATATGGCAGGGTTGAATTAAACCGGGTTCGATTTTTTCTTCAAATACGGTTTCCGCTACCTGACCCCAATTGGAATTTTCGTCACAATATACACCTATACTTTTTGCAAGCTCTATAGCCTCTTTAGCATCATAAACTTCAAGAAAATCAATACCGGTTGCATCTTTAATTGAACCGAGCATTGTTTTTCTGTCCCACGGCGGAGTTAAGTCGATTTCATTTTCGCCGTATTGAATTTTTGTCGTTCCTAATACTTCTTGAGCAACGTATGCCACCATATTTTCCGTTAATGTCATCATGTCATTATAGTCAGCATAAGCCTGATATAATTCAATCATTGTAAATTCGGGATTGTGGCGTGTATCAATACCTTCATTTCTGAAGCATTTTCCGATTTCAAAAACACGTTCGGAAACACCGCCTACAATAAGTCTTTTTAAGTACAATTCAAGCGCTATTCTTAGTGTTAAATCCATTTCAAGTGCGTTGTGGTGAGTAAAGAAGGGACGCGCATTAGCCCCCGAAGCCGTTGTTTGAAGTGTCGGAGTTTCAACCTCCATAAATCCGTCACGCGCCAAAAATTCTCTTATTTTTTGGATAATTAAACTTCTTTTTTTGAATGTATCTCTTACTTCCGTATTTACAATCATATCAAGGTATCTTTGACGGTATCTTATTTCAACATCGGATAATCCGTGGAATTTTTCAGGCAGCGGAAGCAAGGATTTGGATAATAATTTCAAATCAGTCGTTTTGATTGACAACTCGCCTCTCGGTGTTCTTCTGATTGTTCCCGTAAAACCTACGATATCACCTATGTCTATTAATTTTAAAAGTTTCATTTTATCTTCGGGCAAATTTTGTTTATGTGAAAAAATTTGAATTTTTCCCGTTGAATCCATAAGGTCAATAAACATGCCCGTATTTCTTATTGCCATAACACGACCTGCAACAGAATAAACATCTTCCGTTTCAACTCCGGCTTCAAGGCTTTTATATTTTTCCTGCAAGGTTGAAGCATTTGCGGTCTTATCAAATGTATAAGGATATGGATTTATTCCCATATCTATTAAATCGGTAAGTTTTTGTATTCTTCCTTCTCTTATACTCTGAGAAGTACTCATACTCTCTTTATTTTCGGTTTCCATTATATTCTCCTTTTTAAAAATTATATTCCGGTATCTTAAATTCCCTTTTGTCTTCATCTTTAAGGGAATATTTTTCATATATTTCAAAAGATTTATCTTTTGAAGAGCTTACATATTCTTCGCTCAGGTATTTTTTATATGCTTCGTTTAATTCGCCCGAGTATTTTCCGAACATTTCCGCAAGTGCGCATAATTCACTCTTATTGTTTCCGCCCGCATATGCTTTTGTTTTTGCATCCGTTCCGGATGGTCTTATTTCAACAAATTTATCGGAAAATTTTAAATATGTTCCGTCGCCGACGAAAATAACATCTTCTAAGTTTTTAAAATCAACTTCCTTAAAGGTTTCGGATAATATTTCTTTGATATTTTCAAGATTTATTTTGTTTTCGTATTTTGCAACCGCAAGTGCCAGATAGAACAGGTCATTTTTTGTCCTTTTTGCTTCGCCTGATATTTTTGCCTGTTTTAATTTTTCTATATCAGGTTCGGACTCGTTATAATATGCTATATCAACTCTTGCATCATATCTTGAAATAATTCTATTATCGTCATAAATTTTTTGAAGATTATCGACGAGAGTTCCGTCTATACTTGAAATCAAACTGCTTGCAATAATTATGGCTTCCGTTGCGGATTTTTCCCTCATGGCAAGAGCTGTTCTTCCGCCCAATGATTTAACGGGCTCAATTGCACCAATTATCATTCCTCCGGATTCTTCACCCCCGAATATCATTCTCGGATTTGCGCCAAGCTCAATTTTATTATTGAATACATCAGTTATGACAATATTTTTAACATTTTTTTCATATTGAGCTTCTATTTTTTTAACAGCGCCCGCAATTTCTTTAAATCCTACCGGAGTATTAATAACTTTTATATTGTTGGCTTTTGCCCACTCGTTCCACGAAGCCGAGCTTGCGGTAGTTTTTACCATAAAATATGTGCAATCACTCTTCTTATCAAGAGTTTTGTACCAGTAATCCATTATCATTAAAAATGATTGATTTGCACTGAATACACAAAGAATTTTATCTTCATATTCTACATAATCAACTCCCGCTTTTTTAATTTTTTCAAGATTATCTTTTGATACTATTTGAACAATATTTAATCTGTCATGGTCGGGGTCGGTTATTAAAACGACCGTATTTATCGGATAATCTTTTAATTTTTCATCGTATCGAAGCGATTTTACAACGGGGAAATATTCATGCCCGTCTTTATCCTTCGCTAATACGGTAACATCAAGCGACCAGTCATAAAAGACATCATTTCCCGCATTATCTTTTTTAATATCTTTTCCTATACCGTGGAAAAACGGTGTTTCTTCTTTATTAAACCAGACGAATTTTTCATCAATATCAAGTGTTTTTAATATTTTTGAAAGTGTATTGTATGCGCATCCGCCGACTGAATCAATAACAATTTTATTTTTAAAATTCTTTATCTTCCGGATATTTTTTTCGTTCGCAACACCGTTTCTTAAATACTCAACATATAAATCGAGTCCGTTATTTAATTTTTCCATTGTTTTTTCATCAAGCAAGGAATTATCCGCAGAAGAAAACTTAATTTCATAAACACCTTTTTGTTCCGCAATATCAAGAATTTCTTCCATTTTATTTACAAATTCCATGCTCTCATTCGGCAAAAATTGAGAACCTTGATTGTTTAAATCTTTTGTTGCATTTTTAACCGAAATACCGTGCGAACTTGTAATATATTCCGCTCCCACTAAATCAAGCTTAAAAGCAAGAAAACTTGCAAGCCAAATAGGAATTGTTTGTCTGTTTACGGGAACAAGCGTCCTAATTCCGAGTCCGGCCTGAATTCTTGAAATTATATCAAGATAAATTTTCGAATTATATCTTACTTCACATCCGACAAGTTTAAGGAGTTTTTCATTCTTATATTTTTCTTTTAAAACCAATGCTTTAGCAAGTGTTGCAAGGGTTATTCCTATTGTATTAATAGGAAAGCGCGTATCGTGCGGATATAAAATATTTTGAGGCCCTCTGATTCCGGCTGTCGAAACAAGGGCTTCTTTTTTATAGCCTTCAAACCAGCTTCTCAAATTCAGTTTTTTAACCAGTTCATCCGTTAATTTAAACGTAAACTCATTTTTATCGTTATAATTAAATATCTTATCTGTCTTTACTTCAGCGGGAGTATTATTTTCCACACTATCCAGAAGCATTTTTTCCAATTCTTTTGCCATTTTACTATTCTCTTTTAATATGATATCCGCTTTAATTCTAACACAAACAAGCTTAATATACAGTTTTTATTTAAAGACGGTTATTTATTCATGCCCGCTTTTTCGGTAAGTGACTTCTTATTCGTTAATTTTTTATACGTTTTATTCCACCAGCCGGCTATTCCTTTTTTGGAATTTTGTTTTTCTTCAAATTCAACAATTTCCTGTCTGGAATTTCTCGGTAAGATAGGCTGGAATATGGATTTTCTTGTTAGAGTTTCATTTACCGTTTCCGTCAAAGCAGGAATCCATGTTGCACCGAATAAACTTGCATTTAACTGCGGTTCAAATATCGAGTTAAATAAATTCATTAACGTTCCGTTTATTACAAAATTAAATGCCTTTTGTGTAACTCTTGTTCCTACTTCCTCGGAGGCCTTCTTTGTATCTTTACCTTCGGATTCTATAAGAACTTTATTTCTGTAATCATTAATGAAAAACAGTGATGAAATAAATGTTACACAAGTTCTTGCATAGTTAGCAAGTTCCCCTGTTTCAGGGCCTGTTGAGAGTTTTCTTGTCTTTTCCGCTATATCTTTAATAATTTTAGTATCATCCAAACCGTCTTTAATAAGGATTTCATACAATTTTGAAATTTCATCCTTTACGCTGCTATCTATTCCGGTAATGGAATTGATTTTTTTCCAGGCTTTTTGCGAATCTTTAAAAGCTGTTTCATTCATCAATGTTTTAACACCTAAGCCGGGAAGAGAAAATATTTGATATATTGTTTTTGGTATTTTGGTAAGGCCGTTATAAAAGCCTGAACGTACTTTGTATTCTTTTTCGGTAATTTTAAAATCTTTACCTTTTGCTATGATACCGTCAAGGTCTTTAATATATTTATTTAAAAGGTCTTTAATCTTTTCTCCGCCTTCGGTTTCGGAAAGATTTGATAATTTATCTTTCATTGCTTTCAGCATATTAATATCAAGCTTTGCTGTTTTTTTAGTGAAAGCATCTTTTATTTTAGAAAATATATCAATTTTATCAAACTTATTTTTAAAATCTTTTTTTTCACTTAATGCTTTGTTTATTTTGCTTATTAAATCATCATCAAGCTTATCACTTTCTCCGTTTAAGAATTTGTTTATTTTATCTTTATTTTGAATAAAAATATCTTTAAAATCTTTATTGAAACGATATTCCCCTTTCATATAGCAGGAAACCAGATAAACAACACTTGCAACGGCTGCACCTATTCCTAACAATTTAAGTACATTTGTTTTTTTCTTGGGATTTTCCTTTGAATTTTTTATGTATTGATTATTCAGAGCTTTTAAAGCCGCAAAAGAACCGTCTTTGGAAATGAATTTTCCAAATACCTGTTTTTCCCACGGGATAAGCTCTTTATGACCTTTCAGGGGAATATTTTTGGTTGCCGCTTCGTTGAAAGTTTTATTATTGTTTTCTTTTGATTTTCTCTTTTGTGCAATTGCTTTTGCTTTCTCCGGTGTAAGAGGAATAATCGGGGTTCCGCTTGTAACTTTTGAAAATATTTCGGAAAGTATTGAACTTCCGAGTATTGCGGCAACATTCAGGAACATTGAGTTTTTAATGTATTTATTCAATGCTCCGAGTGTTAAAAAAGTAAAACCTGCACTCGTTGCATATTTTTTCAGTTCTACAAAAAATCTTTCCTTCTGTGCTTTTTTGGCTTCGTTTTTGTCATTTTTTTGAACCATTGAAAGATTGTAAAAATCCCATCCTCCGAATATGGAACTCACAACACCCGTTGCAAGACGGTTAATTGTTCTTTCATCTCTTGAGGAATAATTTTTAATCTTTTTTGTAATTCCTTCCGAAGCTTTATTTTTTAAATAGCCGGCAGAATTTTGCAGGCTGAAATATTTTTCTGTTTTGGTTGATAAAGCTGTCGCAAGCTTTTTATCGGTAAATTCTTCAAGAATTTCGGTTATAATTCCGAAATTCTTTGCCAGTTCAAATTTATTTAATTTTTTACTTATAAAGTTTGATTTTAAAATATTTTCAGATGCATTCTTAAATGAGTCGAATTTTCCTAATCCTCTGGAAATACCTATTATAATTCTTGCCGGAATATCGGTAACGGCATCTGCGACTGCATGCAAAATGCCCTGTTGTTTTGCGTTATCCGCAATTTTTCTAAAAAAGCCCAAATCTTTGATTTTGAGCTTATTTTCTGACGGTGTAATATTGGCACTCTGTAATAATTTACTGAAATAACCTTCACCGAATGTTTTATCCAAACTGTTTATTATTGCGGAAGCATTGGTATAAATAACTTCTCCTGTTTTTTTGGAGATAATTTTTGAAAACTTTTCCGCTGAAGTAAAACTTATATCGTTATTGTTGTTATTATTTAAATTATTTTTTGGGGGCTGAAAATTCCCAACATTATGTTCCTGTCTGTAATGCTGTCTATACCGAGAATAGTTGTTGTTTAAAATTAACTTCATCGCTATTGCCAATGTAAACTTTTATATTATTCTAACAGAACAAAACATATAAATAAATTAAATTGCCCGATATTTTAAGTTTTTTATATTTTTGTTAATAATTTGTATTATAAATAAAAATAAATTATCTTTTTATTATGGATGTTACGGGCAAAATAGTTATTGTAGATGATGAAGCCATGGTCACCAAAACTCTTACTATGCTGTTAGGCTTAGAAGGGTTCGGTGATGTTGCCGCTTTTAATAATCCCGAGGATGCACTTGAGTTTTTAAAACAAAATGAAGCCGACCTTATTATAAGTGATTTTATTATGCCCGAAATGAACGGTATAGACTTTCTTGAAAAAGCCAAAAGAACTCAAACGGAAGTTTCATCAATACTTTTAACAGGCTATGCGGATAAAGAAAACGCAATTAGGGCAATAAATGAAATCGGGATTTTTAAATATATTGAAAAGCCATGGGACAATAATAACCTTATTTTAAGTATAAAAAATGCCCTTGAGCGCACAAGATTAAAAAAAGAACTCAAACAAAAAATTAAAGAACTGGAAGAAGCAAATCTAAAGCTTGAAAATCATTCAAAAATTCTTGAAGAAACGGTTGAGGAAAGAACACATGAATTGTCCGTCGCTAACAGCAAGTTAAATGCAATAATCAGAAATTGTGCAGACGGTATCGTAACTTTTGATACGGATTTAAAGATAACGGATTTGAATAATGCCGCACTGAGGCTTTTCGGTCAAAAAAGAGAGCAGTTAATTTCTTCAAATTTGTTTGAGCTTGTTGTGAACGAAAAAAAACAGTTTTCTAAAAAAAACTTGAATTTTAACGAGAATATTTTCTTAAGAAATTATTGCCTTATTAACTATGAAAACGATACAAGAATACCGGTTGAAATAAGTATTGCAGCTGCAACCAGCGACAAAGATAAATTTTATATTGCGGTAATAAGAGATGTAACTTATCAAAAAGAAAACGAAAGATTAAGGGATGATTTTATGGCAACATTGACTCATGACCTTAGAACTCCTTTACTTGCAAATATTTCGGGAGTTGATTTCGTGCTTGACGAATCACTCGGAAAAATAACCGAAAGGCAGCGCAGTCTTTTTGAAGCAATGAAAAAAAGCTCGGAAGATATGCTCGGACTTGTGAATACATTGCTTGAAGTTTACAGATACGAAGCAGGAAAGACATATTTTTGCAAAACAAAATTTGACATAGTAAAGCTTGCACATGAATGTATTGATGAACTGTCTACCCTTATTAAAAAAGCGGGAATGAATATAACGGTAAAGAAGAACAACAATGAAATTTTTATAAATGCGGATAAAAATGAAATAAGAAGAGTAATAACAAATCTAATCGGAAACGCGGTTAAACATTCTCAAAAAGGGAAAAATATTGAAATCAGAATAGAGCGAAATCTTGAAGATTTAATATTCAGCGTAACCGATGACGGCGTAGGACTAAGCAAGGAAGATTGTGATAAGCTGTTTAACAGGTTTTCTCAGGGAACATATCAAAAACGTTCAAGCTCGACAGGACTGGGGTTATATCTTTCAAGACAAATTGTCGAAGCCCATAACGGCAGAATATATGTAAATTCCGAACTGAACAAAGGTTCAAAATTTACATTTGAACTAAAGAACTCAATAAATGATTGCAAGGTGATTTTATGATAAAAGAAAAAAATATTTCATTATTACTGGTTGAAGACCATGAATTTACACGTATGGGACTTGCCATGAAAATAGAAAACACTCCCGGATATACAATTGTTGCTCAGGCAACAAACGGAGTCGAAGGTGTTTTAATGGCTCAAAAATATAATCCCGACGTTATCCTTATGGATATAGGTTTGCCCGAAATGGACGGTATTGAAGCCACAAGAAAAATTAAAGAAGAGTTGAAGTTAAACTCTCCTGTTTTAATGTTTACATCCCGTGATAACAAGGATGATATTTTTGCGGCTTTTAAAGCAGGGGCTGACGGATATATAATGAAGGGTTCAAGCTCGGATACACTATTTAATGCAATTGATACGGTTGCTACACATGCAGCATGGATTGATTCTCAAATTGCAAGAGTTGTTCTTTCCGGCATTCAATCCGGAGAAGAAAAAGAACTGCCTGCGGCAAAAGCTGCAAGTAATCCGAATAAAAAATACGGACTGACCAAAAAAGAGCTTGAAGTATTATCTTTGATTGTTGACGGGCTTTCAAATCAAGAAATCTCGGAAAAACTTGTAGTATCTATTTCAACAACAAAAGCTCACGTACATAACATTTTACAAAAATTATATCTGACGGACAGGACAAAAGCGGCAATAGTTGCTCTAAAAGAAGGTCTGGTATAATTTTTTATGAAAAAAATATTTTTTTTAGTTTCTTTTATTGCTGTTATTTTTGCATCTTCGGCACTTGCAAAAATGGTTGAAACAAAGCAGGATTGGGAGCAGGAAGCAAAAAATATTCCGCTTGAAAATAGAAAACTTGAAAATTTTGAAGAACCGAAAAGTACCAAAAAGTTTTACTATCCGGAAGCAAAATACGTTTTTGAAAAATATAACGCAAACCCCGGACAAAGAGAATTTAATATTGAAGATATTAAGAAGAATTTAAAAAGCTATTCATATCTTATAGCCGATATAAACTGCAAATACGGAGCATATGCAAGATATTACTTTCTTCCCGAAACAAATCAAATATCTTCGGAATTTTATGTCGGAAAGCTTGATACCTCAAAAACAAGAGTAAAAAGAATTCTGGATTATCACCATAATCAAAAAGTAAGAATGCCGATTGTTGAAGCGGGAACAAAAGAAATTTACCCGAATTTATACAGGGGACTTACACTTGTTGATTGGAGCAGCGATTCAAAAAAACTTCTTATTAAAGAAAAATCCGGCTCAACACAAGGCGGGATTTATAAAACATATTTATATTTATATGTAGCCAATGATGACATAGAAGAAGGCTATACATACAAACTTACGGGACTTGATGAAGCAATAAAAAACTACTACTTGGATTACAACAATATTCAAATTGTAAAATACAGATATGATATAGTTCCGCTCGGATTTAGCGCCGGTAATGATGATTTAATAATAGTTCTTGCGTATGCTTACGATATAAACAATAAAAAGGTATTTCTCGGCACATGGGGATATGATTATAAAGAAAAAAAATCCATGTTGTTATCAAAGACCGATTCGGATTATCCGATTAGCGCCAACGGAATGTTTATAAAGCGGAGTATAGAATAATTATTTTAGGTATTTATTTTAGTTTTTAGGATTTTTAGGATGTTCTTTTCTTTGAACCTGCAAAAAAATCTCAAAGACAATAAATACTTCACTTTCGATATGGTTGAGGTTTTTTGATTATTTTTTTAAAGATATTTTTTAAGATTTAA
>CADBOZ010000127.1 GCA_902796515.1 uncultured bacterium
AGCAGTCATACCTGATAAATCTTCATAGGTTTTACCTAAAAAACTAAGTGCATTTTTCTTATTTGCATCAAGTGTTGAACCTGTCGTAATTGAATCTAAATCAATTTCTAAGTTTGTTGTTTTGACTGCCATGATTTATACTCCCTAAATATTAACCATCATTTTTATAACAAAAAAGCAACCAAACCTGTTAAACAAGTCTTAGTTGCTTTAAATTTTTGTTTTTAAAATTTTTATCCAATTGGACTTTAAACCCCTACCCCACACAGAATCAAGGATTTTAGATATTTTATAACAATATTTTGTTATGGATACTACCATAGCTATTATTGTAGCAGAAAAATCAAAGATTAACAATATGCATAGCAATATAGGAGATTTTAAACAACTCTTAAAAACCAAAGTTGGAATAAAATTTATTATATTTTTCCGTACCCATAATTTTTTCGGAAATTTTGTGTTACTTTTTCTGCTTTTTCATGTTAATTGACAACAGAAAAGAGGAACCGGGCTCAAACCCCCTAAGAGTTTATATTTATAAAGATTCTTTATAAATCATTGCGACGCTATCTCTGGTTGCCTTAGTCGGTGCTATACCGAGTAATCCGTCAAGAGAAGGTGTTGTAAATGCAAGCTCGGTTAATTTCTCAACATCTTCAAGCTTAAAACCTTCATCTTTTAACTTATTTGGAACACCGACAGATTTTAACCATTCATATATGCCGTTTGCAGCAGATTCGGGACTGCTGATATTTTTTGCAACAGGTTCTAAGATATAGTTTAATATTTCGGATTTAGCCTGATAAATATTTTTTATAACAGCCGGAAGCAGTATTGCAAGTCCAAGACCATGGGAAAAGTCAGGCTTCATTGCGCTTAAAGGATGTTCAAGCGCATGAGTATAGTGCAACAATCCGTTATCAAAACAAACCCCTGCTATCATAGCGGCATAGCATAAATAGTATCTTGCTTCCCTATCGGAAGGGTTTTCAATAGCCTTAGGCAAATACCTACCGACAAGTTCTATTGTTTCCCTTGCAAGCGTAACCGTATAAGGCGAAGCAACTGTTGAAGTTGCTGCTTCTATTACATGGTTAACCGCATCAATAGAAACATATCTTGTTTGACGGTCGGATAGCCCTACCATTAAATCGGGATCATCAATTGCAAATTCCGGGTAAATACAATCATAAGCTATTGCAGGCTTGTAATTCTTTTCTAAAATTGTTGCAACCGCAAATCTGTTTGTTTCGGAACCCGTTCCGTGAGTTAAATTAATTGCAACAACAGGAACTGCTTCAGTTGGTGTAAATTCAAATGTATACAAATCACTTCCTGTTTTATCATCATATTTCAGAAGAATTGCAACAGACTTTCCTGCATCAGTCGGAGAACCGCCGCCGATTGTAATTACAGCCTTTGCATTAAACTTACGAGCCATTATTGCAGCTTCGTCAATAGCGTCTGTTGTCGGATTCGGAGTAACTTTATCATAATTAATATAACCGATATTGTTTTCTTTCAATGCTTTTTCTACAACATCCCATGCGCCCGTAGATTTATAAGCATTTTTTCCAGACATAACAATAACTTTATCAATCCCTCTTTTTGAATACAATTTTGCAATATCATTTATTTTTTGAATAGCTCCGCAGCCGAAATACACGGTTGAACGGGTTCTGATTTCCTTTACTTCATTGATATTGACATCTTTTTGCCAATTATTAATATTCATTTAATAACTCCTTTCAATATAACCTCTTATATAATTAAATCGTAAATATTTATATACTATAACCCTCCAAAACGGTCATAGCGGGTTATAAGCATACCCGCCGGAAGAATTTATACTGTTTCTAAGTAATTTTTTTAATATCTTTACTTGATGAAGCCAGTTCATCGATAAGTTTTTTTGCTGTTTTTTGATTATTTATCGTCGCATTACCACCGATACAGCCTCCTTCACAGCACATAACTTCAACCAGATTACAATCGTTGTCGCATTCTTTTGAAGCGGCGTATTTCTTTAATTGCTTAATACTGTCTTTATTTAAACCGTTTATTATGCAAGGCTTAACGGCATCTTCGTCTTTAAGTGATTTTTTAATTGACTCCGCAACGCCGCCTGAATACCCGAAGTTACGACCTTGTTTTGAAGAGTCGGTATTATATTTACCTTCTTCCATATCCGTAATTTGTATTTTCATCGCTATAAACAACGCACCCAGTTCTTCGCAATTCATTACATAATCAATTTTTTTATTCTCAAAGCACTCTACACGTTTTGCAACACAAGGGCTTATAAAAACCTTAATTGCAGCGGCATAATCTTTATCGACTATTTCTGCCGTATAAAACAAAGGCGTTTTGGTATCCGATACATACGGTTTTATTTCGGGTAAATGTTTTTTTACAAGCTCATTGTATCCTGCGCAGCATGATGTTGTCATAAATTTTTGATTGTTTTCCATACGCTCGGTAAATTCTTTTGCTTCGGTATTTGCCGTAATATCCGCACCTTGAGCAACTTCATAAACATCATCAAACCCTGAAT
>CADBOZ010000128.1 GCA_902796515.1 uncultured bacterium
TCACGCTCACGTACTTGTTAACGGTAAAAAAGTTGATATTCCTTCTTATTTATTGAAAGCAGGCGACGTTGTTACAGTTAGAGAAAACTCTAAAGAATTCATTAAGAATGTTATTGAATCAATCGACTTAGCTTTAAGCTATGCTTGGCTAACGGTTGACAGAAACGAATTAAAAGTAACATTTGACAGAATTCCGAACAGAGAAGAACTTGACCCCGAGTTCAAAGAACAACTCGTTATTGAATACTACTCTAAATAATTAGGAGAGAATAAATTATGGAACTTAAAATTAAAAATATTAATACCACAACATCTTCAGATGGTTCTCAATACGGTAAATTTGTTATTGAACCGCTTGAAAGAGGTTATGGCGCTACAATCGGTAATGCATTAAGACGCGTATTATTATCAAGTCTTGAAGGTGCTGCCGTTACATCGGTAAGAATTGAAGGTATTACTCACGAATATACTTCCATCCCCGGTGTTGTAGAAGATGTAATAGATATTATGCTTAATTTAAAATCTGTTGTAATCAAAACAGACTCATATGAACCCCAACATTTAAGATTAGATGCTACAAAAGCAGGCGTGGTTCTTGCAGGAGATATTTCTCTTCCCGCAGGAGTTAAAATTGTTAATCCGGACTGCGTTATCTGTACGTTATCTCAAGGCGGTTCAATCCACGCTGATATCACCGTTGAAGTCGGTAAAGGATATGTGGCAACAGATATATTAAAAGAACAAAAGAACGGTCTTCCCATAGATCTTCTTCCGATTGATGCAGTATTTATGCCAATCAGAAGAGTAAGCTACAATGTTGAACCCGCTCGTGTAGGTGAATCACTTGATTATGATAAACTTACTCTTGAAATTTGGTCTAACGGTTCAATTGAAGTAGGTCAGGCTTTATCAAAAGCATCAACTCTATTAATTAACCACTTCACCCAAATTGCGGGAATTTCAGGTACCGTTGCTCAGGTAAAACCTGAAGTGCTTGAAGAAGAAGTTGTTGAAGAAGAACCCGTTCCTTCGTTAACAATCGAAGATTTAGAGTTATCGGTAAGAGCGTACAACTGCTTAAAAAGAGCAAGCATAAACTCGATGGCCGAACTTCTGAAAAAATCAGAACATGACTTATTAAACATAAAGAATTTCGGAAAGAAATCTTCAGATGAAGTAATTGAAAAATTGCATCAAATGGGACTTGACCTTCAACCAAACCCAGAAGATGCTGACGATTTAGAACTAATATAATTAAAAATAAGGAAATAACAAAATGAGACACGGTCGTAAAATCCATAAACTGTCAAAAGCAGCTGATCAAAGAAAAGCTTTATTGCGTTCTTTAGCTTCTCAACTGTTTTTAAACGGCGAAATCACAACAACACTGGCTAGAGCAAAGGCTTTAAGACCTTATGCGGAATCTGTTATATCTTTTGCAAAAAAAGGCGACTTAGCATCACTAAGACAAGCTAAAAAAGATATTTATGATATAGAAACAGAAAAATTTATTGATACCGAAACAGGCGAATTGTTTGACGCAATTCCGGAAGGAAAAAAATTACCTAAACAAACCGTTTTAAGACAATTATTTTCGGTAATCGGTAAAAAATATGCTACCCGTAACGGCGGTTATACAAGAATACTGAAGTTAACCCCGAGACGCGGCGATAATGCGGAAATGGCATTAATTCAGTTAGTTTAATGTCTTTTCGATATAAAATATGCTTTGAGTTTCTCGGATTTGATTTCTTTGGAAGTCAAAAACAACCTGACAGAAGGACAGTTCAGGGGGAAATTGAAAAAGCGCTTCGCACATTGATAAAAGATAAAGTTAATATTATTATTTCCGGAAGACTTGATGCAAAGGTTAGCGCAAAGTATCTTGTTGCGCACTTTGATGTAAATATAAAGATAGAAAATGAACAAAAGTTTTTGTATTCTCTAAATTGCATTCTTCCGCCCGATATTAAAATTTTTGAGCTTAAAATCGCTAACCCTGATTTTCATGCTCAAAAATCAGCAAAATATAAACATTACAGATATATGATTTTAAATGACCATGTTGCTTCGGTATTTGAAAATAAATGTCTGTTCTATCCGTATGAAGCGTTAGATATTGAAAGAATAAACAAATCACTTTCGCATATCATCGGGCATTACGATTTTTCCGCTTTTAAATCCAGCTCTGATAATCCCTATTCGGATTGCAAGATATATTATGCAAAAGCGAAAAAAGAAATAATAAACAACAGAAACTTTATCGCCATTGATATTATAGGAAACAGATTTCTATATAATATGGTAAGAACTATAGTCGGAGAACTTTTGTTTATAGAAAGAAGGAAGCTAAATCCTTCATATATGAAAGAGGTTCTTGACTCTAAAGACAGGTCAAAAGCTGCGGATGTAATTACAGCGGCGGGATTAACTTTAGAATACGTCGGCTATGACGATGTCGAAGAATATATAAAAAATAAATTCTAATTAGGAAGGGAAAATATGAAAACATTTAGTGCAAAACCACTAGAAGTAGAAAGAAAATGGTATGTGATTGATGCTGATGGCGCCACATTAGGCAGATTAGCAGTAGAAGCAGCCAATATATTAAGAGGTAAAAATAAACCTCAATATACACCCAATGTTGATACAGGTGATTTTGTAGTAGTAATCAACGCTGACAAAATTACGGTATCGGGCAAAAAAGAAACCGATAAACTATACAGAAGCCATTCAGGATATCCCGGCGGTTTCAAAGAAATCAGTTTCAAGGATATGATGGAAAAAGACCCGACACGTGCTATCGAAAAAGCAGTTAAAGGTATGCTTCCTCACAACACTTTAGGTGACGAACAATTCCAAAAATTAAAAGTATATGCAGGTGCTAATCATCCGCATGAAGCACAAAAACCTGTTGTATACGAATTAAAAGGAGGAAATAAATAATGGCTGCTGAAAATAAAAAAGAAATCGTTAAAACCGGAAGAAGAAAGTGCTCAATTGCTATAGCTAAAGTTGTTTCCGGCAAAGGCAGAGTTTTTATTAACGGAAAAACCCTAAAAGGTTATTTCGGAAACAGACCGTCACTTGAAATGACAATATATAAACCGCTTGTTTTAACTGAAAATCAAGATAAATTTGATATCAGAGTTAAAGCTGTAGGCGGTGGTGTAAGCGCTCAAGCTGATGCTATTCAGCTTGCAATTTCAAGAGCTTTGCTTGAAATGAATGAAGAATACAAACCGACTCTAAAACAAGAAGGCTTGCTGACACGTGATGCCCGTATTAAAGAACGTAAAAAATACGGTCGCAAAAGAGCAAGAAAAAGATTTCAATTTTCAAAAAGATAATATTTATTATTATAAGTTTATTGTTAAAGAGGTTATTAAACTTAATAACCTCTTTAACTGTCTTTTGGATATTGCCTTAAATTAAGGCTTGTTATATACTTAAGCTTCAATCACCATAATTAGTATAAAGGAAAGTTCAAATGAAAATACAATCAAATTTCGCATATTACAACACAGCATTTTTGGGGAAAAGA
>CADBOZ010000129.1 GCA_902796515.1 uncultured bacterium
TCTGTTTTTAAAACATATTATGATAAGGGACTTACTTGCAAATAACAGTTTAAAAACTCTAAAATCAATTCCCCTGCTTATAGACGGAGCTGTCGGCATTTGCCGTTCAAAAAGACACTACTATAATCCGAAAGTATTTTTAAATGCTCTTGAGATTATAGAAATGGCTATGAAGATTATATCCGCTCCTTATTATCCGACGGAAATATCATACGGCGGCTATTATAACCAGAGTATGAAATTAAATTTTGAAAGTATTAAACACTATGTTTTTGATGAAAGTACAAACCCGTATCTTGACTTTTATAACAAAAAAACAGACGAAATCCTTGAACAAAAAGCAGACTACATCGGTATTTCAATTAACTCATCAAGCCAGATACTCGGCGGTTTAACTTTAGCTTATATGCTTAAATTAAAAACAAAAGCCCATGTAACAATCGGGGGTAATTTCTTCGGAAGAGTTGCAGACTCCCTTTTAAAAAGACCCGAGTTTTTCAGCTTATTCTGTGATTCATTAATTGTCGAAGAAGGAGAAAAACCCGTTCAAGAGCTTGCAAGATACATTAACGGCGAAATTCCGATTGAGGAAGTATCTAATTTAATGTATTTAAAAGACGGGAAAGTTGTCTTAAATAAGATAACCGAGCCTATGAAATTAAATGAACTTAAAACTCCTTGTTTGAACGGTTTTAAACTTGATAAATATTTTGTTCCCGAAATTATATTCCCGTTCCAAACTTCAAGAGGATGTTATTGGAGAAAATGCAGTTTTTGCGACCATGATTTCGGAATGCACTATAATATCAAAGACTTAGACAAACTGGTTGAAGAAATTAAATATTTTAAAAAAGAATATAATATAACCAAATTCGAGTTTATAGATGAAGCAATCAGCCCTCAATATATGAAAGAAATGTCTGAAAGATTTATAAAAGAAAATCTTGATATTAAGTTTTTCTGCGATGCAAGACTTGAAAGCGAATTCACAAAAGAAGTATTCGATACCGCATATAAAGCAGGGTTAAGAATGGTCTTGTGGGGTTTAGAATCCGGTTCAAGAAAAATAATGGATTTAATAAACAAAGGTGTTGATTTTGATAAAAGAATGGACGTTCTGCAAGATGCAAGCGACACCGGTATATTTAATTTTGCATTTATTTTCTTCGGATTTCCGGCGGAAACAAAAGAAGATGCCATGCAGACAATAAATTTAATATGCAACAATACGGATATAATTCATGTTTACGGCAGAAGCACATTTACCATGGGACGTCATACAAAATTAAGAGAAGCTCCCGAAAAATATGGCGTTGTGGGTGAAACATATCCCGAAGACGAATTTTCTCCGACATATGTTTATACCGCATCCGGAATGACAAAAGAAGAATTGGATGATATAATTAAAACCTGTGTAAACAGATGTTATAAAGCTTATGATAATTGGGTAACGTTCAGATTTATTACCAGAGAACTGCTGTTTTTGTACGTTGATAAATACGGAACAAAAAATGTATGTAATTTTAAACTGGACGATAAAAAAACAGGAAATAATAATTATGGATTTGTTTAATAAAATTATAAATCTCTTTGAAAAGGATGAAACCGGAGCAAAAGACCTTTTAAGACAACGAAACAAAACTAAAGAAAACTTAAAAAAGCAGCTTAAGAATGTTCTTTATATGACAGATGCGGAAATTTCAGCCGTTATTTCCGTAGTTGAAAAATATGAAAAAAAACGTGATGATGAACAAAAAAAATTTGATATAAACGATTGCACAACAGCAAGCGCAAGCAAAATGGATGAAAACCTTGCTTCAATTCAACAGGAAATGGAAACTGAAATTAAAACTCTTATTACAAATATAATGCAAAGAAAACTTGAGCTTGCAAAACAACTAAAAAACAAGAAAATAATATAATTTACCACATCAAGAGTTTGACACAAGAGAACTGTTTCTATAATATAGAAGTAAATAAGGTAACATATGGAGATAATATATGGCAAGAGGAAAAGCAACGGTAAAATCTAAAAAAACTGCAGACACTTCATCAAAAGTTGAAACTCTGGAACAATTAGGGGCTCTTATTGAAAGAGTAAAAAAAGCGCAGAGAATATATGAAACTTATTCTCAGGAAGCTGTTGATAAAATATTTCAAGCGGCAGCCGCAGCCGCCAATAAGGCAAGAATTCCTCTTGCAAAGATGGCTGTTGAAGAAACAGGCATGGGTGTTTTTGAAGATAAAATTATCAAAAATCATTTTGCATCCGAATATATTTATAACAAACACAAAGATGCTAAAACCTGCGGCATTATAAAAGAAGACAAAGAAAACGGAATAAAAATTGTGGCTGAACCTTTAGGAATATTAGCGGGCATTATTCCCACAACCAATCCTACTTCTACCGCTATTTTTAAATCATTAATAGCATTAAAAACAAGAAATGCCATAATTTTTTCACCTCACCCGAGAGCAACAAAATCCACAATTGAAGCGGCAAAAATCGTATTGGATGCTGCCGTTAAAGCCGGAGCTCCCGAAAACATCATAGGCTGGATTGATGTTCCGTCTATAGAATTATCAAATATGCTGATGACTCACCCTGAAATAGATTGCATTATTGCAACAGGCGGCCCCGGAATGGTTAAAGCTGCATATTCTTCGGGAAATCCTGCACTTGGCGTAGGCCCCGGTAATGTTGCCGCCGTAATTGATGAAACAGCAGACATTAAACTTGCCGTATCATCAATTTTAATGTCAAAGACATTTGACAATGGTATGATTTGCGCTTCAGAGCAATCGGTTATAGTTGTAAAAGATATTTACGAAAAGGTTAAAAAAGAATTTGTATACAGAGGGGCTTATCTTGTGTCCGAAAAAGAACAGGAAAAAATGATTAAGCTCCCGTTTATTGACCCGAAAAGAGGAACGGCACATCCGAGCATCGTCGGTCAATCAGCACACACAATTGCAAAACTTTCGGGATTTAAAACTCCCGAAAATGCAAAAATTCTTCTTTGCGAAAGAAAAAAAGTCGATTGGAACGACCCTTTCTCAAGAGAAAAATTATCACCCATTTTAACAATGTATAAAGCTAAAGACTTTGAAGAAGCTTCTAAGCTTGCTTATGAGCTTGTTTCCCGCGGCGGAGCAGGACACACATCATGTCTTTATACAGACGACAGAAGCTCGGACAGAATAGATAAATATGCGGAATTAATGCCTTCATGCAGAATATTGATTAATACACCTTCATCTCAAGGCGGTATCGGTGATTTATACAATTTCAAGCTTGAACCGTCATTATCACTCGGTTGCGGTTCATGGGGCGGAAATGCCGTATCGGGAAATATTGGTGTTGAACATTTACTTAACTACAAAACGGTTGCCGAAAGGAGAGAAAATATGTTATGGTTTAAAGTTCCTCCGAAAGTGTATTTCAAGAGGGGAGCTCTTGATCTTGCGCTTAAAGTATTAAAAGGTAAAAAACGTGCATTTATCGTAACCGATACTTATCTTTTTAATTCGGGTGCCGTTGATAAAGTTACTAAAGTTTTACATGAAATCGGAATTGAATATCAAATCTTCTTTGATGTTAAGCCCGATCCTACACTTGCTACGATAAATCAGGCAATGGCGGTATTAAAACCGTATGAACCGGATATAATTATCGCTCTTGGCGGAGGTTCGCCGATGGATGCCGCTAAAATTATGTGGTTAAAATACGAACAACCTGATGTTAATTTTGAAGATATATCAATGAGATTTATGGATATCAGAAAAAGAATTTGCCAAATACCTGATTTGGGCAAAAAAGCTACAATGGTTTGTATTCCGACAACATCGGGAACAGGTTCGGAGGTTACGCCGTTTGCAATCATTACCGATGAAACAAAGAACGTTAAGTATGCTATTGCCGATTATGCTCTGACACCTAATATGGCAATTATTGACCCGAACTTTGTTGACGGAATGCCGCGCGGCTTAACTGCGGCAAGCGGAATTGACGCTCTTGTTCACGCCGTGGAAGCATATGTATCATGTATGGCAACAAACTTTACAAATTCAAATGCTCTTGAGGCAGTAAAATTAATCTTCAGATATCTGGAAAGAAGCTATAAAGACGGAGCAAACGACCCTGTTGCAAGAGAAAAGATGCACTATGCCGCAACTATTGCAGGTATGTCATTTGCAAATGCATTCCTCGGTTTATGCCACTCAATGGCTCATAAACTCGGCGCAATGTACCATGTGCCTCATGGTGTAGCCAATGCATTATTAATAAGACAAATAATCAAATTTAATGCTGATGACGCTCCTAAAAAACAGGCAACGTTCCCGCAGTATAAATATCCGAACGCAAAAGCAAAATACGGTCAAATTGTTGATGAAATGGGCTTTGGCGGAAAGAATGACGACGAAAAAGTTCAAATATTAATTAATAAGATAGACGAGCTTATGACTGCAATTAAACTTCCTAAATCAATCAAGGAATTTGGAATAGATAAGAAAACGTTCATGAATAATCTGGATGAGCTGACAGAATTGGCATATGATGACCAGTGCACGGGTGCAAACCCTGTTTATCCGCTCATGAGCGACATAAAACGAATTTATATCGACGCATATAACGGCGTTGTTTAATCTTTAAAAGGGGCTTTATAAATAATAAAGCCCCTTAAATAAATTAATATGTTTGTTGTGAGGTATTGAAATGGAAAATAAAAAAGTTAAAGTTGAAGTCTGTCACGGAGCATCTTGTTTTGTTGCAGGCAGTAAGATAATGCAAGAATTAAGCGAAATAGTGCCGAAGAAATACGGCAATAAAATTGAATTAGAAACCTGCAATTGCCTCGGATTATGCTCTATTCACTGGGAAAAAAGAAAAGCCCCGTACGTAAAAGTTGATGCTGACGTTATAAACGAAGCAACAACCGAAAAAGTTTTAAATATAATAGATGAAAAATTAACCGCTAAAGCTACTTAATTCCGTATTTACCCAAAGATAGCGTGTAAATATCCAATCCTACTACGTTTGGCCCTTCGATACCGTTAATATCATACAATATCAAACCGCAGCTGTTTGTAACGGTGTGTGTTGTTTTTGAAGGATCATAAACCGTGTTTGACTCGGTTGTAGTGCAGTTAGCGTTTAACTTAAATGCCATATATGTACCGTTTTTTATAAAAATTCCGTTATTAAAATTGGAAATTTTCAAGCTTCCGACAGCACTTCCCGACTCATTTTTCAATGAGGTTCCCGTATATGTTGTATTAACGCTTGAACTTGCCTTGGTGCCCAAATTTTCGGAATACAGTTGAGATAAATAAAGATGTCTGTTGGTATCGCTTGCAAGAGCAAATTCCGTTCCCGACGTATTTTTAAGAAGAGTCATATCATGCTTTGGCGAATTATAGGAAACGATTGTTTTTGTGGCAATGCTTATCCTGATTAGAGTATCCATTCCGGCTTTTTTATAAGCATCTTTTTTTATATCTCCGGGTCTCATTACGGCAACGCCTGCTATAGCAATTGTGCCGACAATAATCAATGTTGCCAGTGCTTCAATTAGAGTAAAAGCTTTCTTTTTGTTATTTTTTTTTATCATATTTTTTTATATTCCGTACCGTTAGCATCTATCGGAACAATATACTGGTCTGAACCCAATTTATTCGGGCCTCTGTATGCATTTACATCATAAAATATTGAACCGCATATATTACTTACTTTATATTTTCCACGAACCAGAGGAGGATTAGCAAGTTCTTCATCCGAATTACATGTTGAATACAGTCTATAGCCATATATAACACCGTTTGCAGACATCATAAAATTATCATACACACTATTTAAAGTAATTCCTGTGGATGTGCCGTTGAAATCTTTTATGGGAGAAGAATAGTACGAATTATATTTTGGCTCAATTTCCATGTCAATTATATTTATATTCTCTTTAAAAAGAGCAGCAAGCCTTCCTGATGCACCTTCATCATTAATGGAAAAGCTTCCCTGTGTATCATTCAAAAAAGTTAATGTAAAATTAGGTGCATGGTGCGCAAGTATTAAAGTAATTGCCTGATCTATGTTTTCAAGTATTTTTTTGGATTTAACATCAAACCCTTTTTGGGTGGGATTATATAATTTTATTCCGGCAGCATAAAGTATTGCAATTATTCCCGCTATTACCATAACAAGAACCGTTTCAGTTAAACTAAACCCTTTTTTCAATTTTATCTCCTCCCTGTTATGGCGCATCGGTGGTAATACCTTTTGCGTAATCAAAATATAAGTACATTTTATCAACATTTTCAGTATTCGGGCCTGCATTTCCGTTAACATCCACCGTTATATATTTGCGGGTGGATGTATTAAAATACAAACACATACCGTTTTTAAGCCTTAATGTCGAAGCGCCTGCGGTACTTGCACTGCAATTTCCGTTTGCCGTATTTACCGCACCTGTTGTACCTTGAAGGAATTTAGCATAAATAGCATTCTCGCCTGTAGCAAATGCGTGCGTACCTGATGTTTTATTGCAATTATTAAATATTTTTGAAAGATTCATATTTTTTGTACATTGTATCATTACCGATTTTGTTGCTTCATCTACTACGGCATATGCTTTTTGCCTTAAAGAAAGAAATGCTTTTTCTTTGTATCTGTCGGGTCGAAAAACAGTAACCGATACTGCGGCGATAACTCCGACAATTAACAGTGTTAATAAAGCTTCAATTAAAGAAAATCCTTTTTTCATTACTGTTCCTTTTTATTGAGGTAAATCGGTGGTAATACCTTTTGCGTAATCAAAATATAAGTACATTTTATCAACATTCGTTGTATTCGGGCCTGCATTTCCGTTAACATCCACTGTTATATATTTATTGGAAGATGTATTAAAATACAAACACATACCGTTTTTAAGCCTTAATGTTGAAGCACCTGCGGTACTTGCACTGCAATTTCCGTTTGCCGTACTTGCCGCACCTGTTGTACCTATCATATAAAGAGCGTATATAGCGTTTTCACCCGTACCGAATGCATGGGTTCCTGATGCTTTATTGCAATTACCGTATATTTTTCCAAGATTCATTCTATCCGTACATTGCAGCATAATAGCCTTTGTCGCTTCATTAACCATATAGTATACTTTTTGTCTTGAAGCTAAAAAAGCAGCCGCTTTATATTTTTCAGGCTTAAATACCGTAACCGATACCGCAGCTATAACACCGATTATAACCAATGTTAATAAAGTTTCAATTAATGAAAAAGCGTTTTTCATATTTGACCCTTTACTACGGCATATCACTTGCAACACCTTCAGTATTTACAATTGATATTGTGAATTGATCGGTTGTATCGTTCGGGCCTTCGTTACCGTTAACATCGACAAATATTGCACCGCTCTTAAAATACAAACAAATGCCGTTTCTAAGTCTTAAAGATGAGTAGCCTGTTTGAGCACTGCATTTACCGTTTGCAGTTGCTGCGGCTCCTGTCGTTCCTCTTAAAAATAAGTTATATATTGCATTTTCACCCGTGCCGAAAGCGTGTGTTCCGCTTATTCTGTTACAATTTGCATGAATATTTCCAAGAGTGGAAGCAGTCGTACAATCGGATAAAACGCTCTGCGTTGCCTGATCGACAGTTATATACGCTTTTTCTTTTAATGTTTTAAAAGCTTGAGCTTTATATTGTTGAGGTTTCAAAGTTGTTACCATGGTTGCGGCTATAACACCCAGTATGGTCATTGTAAGAATGGCTTCCGCCAATGTAAATGCTTTTTTCATATATTTTTCCTTTATTATCTTCCTATATCCGCAGGTTTTGTTGTAATACCGTCGCTTCCGACATTCAAAACATATCTGTCAAGCTTTGCATCATCGGTATTCGGCCCTTCTTTGTCATTAACATCAATCCATATAGTTGCTGATTTAAGAGCGATACATGCGCCGTTTTTAAGCTTGAATTTTGAAACGTAATCGGTAGGCATAGCCGAATCGCAATCCCCGATATCCCTTAAATACGTTTTTAATAAATCAGCATCACTTGTATTAGCACCGAAAACGTGCGTTGCTGTACCATCTTTTGCTTCGCAACTGTCATAAACCGCATCAAGTGACATTCCGGAAGAACAAGTAACTTGAATAGTGCTTAAAATATCATCCAATTCGGAATACATTTTTTTTACCGTTACCGTAAATCCCTGATTTCTGTATTGAACGGGCTTTAAATTTGCAATCATAATTGATGCAATTACACCGAGTATAACCATGGTTAAAATAGCTTCCGCCATAGTAAAAGCTTTTAATTTATTTTTAAAAAACACCGCTTACTCCTACTTTTATCCGCACACGATTTCAGTATTAATTATACACTGATTATTATAATATGTTTACGGCGCAAATACAAATCTACATTATATATACGACTAAATAACCCGTACTGTATAATTTCGCTAAAATAATGTAATATTATGTTATGAAAAAATCGACAAATTTAAAAAAATATGCGTTTACCGTTGCGGAATCTCTTACATCATTATTAATCGTCGGAATTATTGTAATAGTAACGCTTTGTACAACATTAAATTTTGATACAAGAAAAGAAAAAAACTACGTAACACTGACAAAAATTTTTTACGGAACATTAAACAGCGCATTGCAAAGCGTACTTATTAACAACACAAAAAACGTGGATATAAGAAATCTTAATGACATAAATAATGACGGAATTATTAACGGCGAAGATTTAAGAGATACATTTCTTAAATATTTAAACGGACAAAAAATTAAATGCAGTATAAAAACTCAAAATAAAAGATTGAACGAATATTTTGAAAATTCATCCTGTGCAAATATTACGGGAAAAATTTCAGCAGGATTTTATCTTGATACGGATTGCGAAGAAACAATCAGCGACGTTAAAGAATATGCAGCACTTAAAGATTATTCCGTCAGATCCGTTAACAATGCTTGCGGATACATAATATACAGCGCTAACAACCTTGAAGAAAATATTATAGGAAAAGACACTTTTATTGTTGCACTCGGTAAAAGGTCTTTTAAGTAAATCGTTTAAATTTTACCGTTTTTTAAAAATTTCTTGATTTATTATAACAATTAATGCACTCGACATTAAGTATTCATATTCTATAATATAAATAGATTAAAAAGGAGGACAAAACCAATGGATAAGAAAAATCCTTTTAAAGAAGACAGTGATGCAAAAAAAAATGAAAATTTAGAAGAAGAACAGGAAGAAACTAAAGAACCCGAAGTTAACAACGAACAACAGGAAGAAAAAGCCGAAGAAAATGACAGCGAAAAAAAATATGAAGAATTAAATAATAAATATATAAGGCTTGCGGCTGATTTTGATAATTTTAGAAAAAGAACAACTCAAGAAAAACAAGATCTTTTAAAATACGGCGCAAGCGAAGTTTTAGGAAAATTAATTTCACTTATTGATACTTTTGAAAGAGCAAAAAAATCTCTTGAAAATATTGAAGACCCGAAAACAATAAAAGACGGCTATGAAGTAGTATATAAACAGCTAACGGATGCATTTAAAAAAGTCGGCGTAGAAGAAATTGATGCAACAGGCAAAGAATTTAATCCTGCCGAACATGAAGCCGTAACACAAATTGAAACCGACGAATTTGAACCCAATCATATCGCACAGGTGCTCCAAAAAGGATACAAATTGTTTGACAAGGTATTAAGACCTGCAATGGTTGGCGTAGCGAAAGTTAAGGAAAATGAATAAAACAATGGATTATTATGAAATACTGGGCGTTAGCAAAAATGCAACAAAAGATGAATTAAAAAAAGCATTCAGACAAAAAGCAAGACAATATCATCCTGACGTTAACAAAGCTCCCGATGCTGCGGATAAATTTAAAGAAATCGGAAAAGCATATGAAACGCTCTCCGATGACAACAAACGTCAAATATACGACAGATATGGTGAAGAAGGATTGTCAAACGCAGGATTTAATCCCAATTCATTTTCGATGGATGATATTGATTTATCCGATATATTTTCTTCATTCTTTGGAGGTTTTGGCGGTTTTGGCGGAGGATATTCGGCAAATCCCAATGCACCGGAACGCGGTGATGACCTTAGAATGGATATAGAAATAAGTTTTGCTGATGCATGCTTTGGCACAGAGAAAGAAATAAAAATAAGGCATCTTGAACAATGTGAAGCATGCAGCGGAACAGGTCTTGAAAAAAATGCAAAAGATACCGTATGCCCCGTATGCAAAGGGCACGGAAGAGTTCAAAAAAGTACGCAAACTATTTTAGGCTCATTCACTTCGGTTACAACATGTCCGAATTGTCACGGAACGGGCAAAAATCCCGAAGCATTCTGTAAACAATGTAAAGGAATGGGTTCCGTTGAAAAAGAAAAGAAAATAACCATAAAAATTCCCCACGGAGTTGAACATGGCTCAAAAATGCGTGTATCCAACGAAGGAAACGCGGGACGAAACGGCGGAAGAACGGGCGATTTATACGTTGTAATCCATGTTAAACAATCTAAAGAATTCATAAGACAAGGTTTTGATATCTTTTCAGAACTTGAAATTTCCACTCCGCAGGCAGTTTTGGGCGATGAAATTACCGTAAATACAATTCACGGTGAAACCGTTACAAAAATCCCTCAGGGAATACAAAACGGTGATAGGATTACCTTAAAAGGGTTTGGAGTACCATATTTGGGCAGCAATTCACAAAAAGGCAATCATTATATTACAATAAAAGTAGCAATACCGAAAAAATTATCGGATAAAGAAGAAAAGCTATACAAAGAGCTTTATGCTTTATCAAAAAATAAAGAGTCTTCAATTATTGATAAAATGAAAACAGCGATGGGTAAATAGTAAGGATATAAATATATGAATATTAAAAAATATATTGCAGCATTGATTTTATTTTTAGCGTTCGGATTATTTCAATCCGAAGCATCGGCATCCAAGCTTCCGATTGATGTTTGGAATTTTATTAAAGCTTCTCTTCCCGATGCAAAACAAAGATTTGACAGTGTTGTTACTTTAAAAAACGATATTATGTACATTCCTCTGTATCCCCCGTCTGATAAAACGGTAGACTCTATTCAAATCGAATATACATATCCGAATAACAAGCCTCTTTCCAGCCTTCCCGAAGTAGTACTTTTAAATAACGGATATTCGCTGCTTAAAGTATTCAAGGATGCTTCCGGCAACTACACTCTAACCCGTCAGGATGAACTTCCGATAAAAGTTAGACTCGGTTTAATGCCTCAGGATATGTTGACTCCCGTAGGATTAAAAATGCCCGAAAGCCTTAAATTAACTCTCGGCGACCTTTTAATTCCGTCAAAAGATGAATCCACTTTATCTTTAACTCAAGAAGAAAAAGAAAAGGTTAAAAGCCCGTTCAATCCGGTTGTAAAAAGAAATGAATTTGTAAGTATCGAAGAATTAAAAAACAAAAAAATATATATAAACCCCAAAAACTCAAAATTTTTGGAAGCTTATAACTATACATCAAAAAGTCCTTTGTATGAGCTGAAACTTGCCTCTGCGCCCCTTAAAATAATACCTTCAACAAAAAATGATGTTGCTCTGGTTTTATACTGGAGTGAAAAAAAGCTTGATATTATTGATTTAAAAAATGAAAATATCGTAACAACAATCTCAATTGACGACAAGCCGACAGATGCATGTTACAAAGAAAAAGAAAATCTTGTTTATGTTACGAGTCAAAATGCAAAAGCAATATATGCAATAAGTCTTGATTCAATGGCAATTAAAAAAGTTATAAAGCTCGAACAAAGACCTTCAAAAATTGCATACAGCGACATTGATAATATAATAACATTTTATGATGATTTTCAGTCAAAAGTATTTAATGTAATTGAAAGCGGAAATGAATATGTTGTTCAACCGTTAGGTGCCGTTCCAAACGCTTCAAAAATCACATCGGATCAGGCAAATGTTTACGTATTATCCAGAACGCAAAATCAAATATATGTTTTTGATAAGGTTTTATCAAAATTGACCAAAACAATAGATACTGATTTAAAACCTACGGATGCAATACTTTATAACACAAGACTCTATATTATTTGTTCAAAAACAGGCAGTATAAATGTATACGACACGGTACTGGAAAAGATTTTATCAAAAGAAAATATCGGGGATAACGTATTTTACTCTAAAATGAACTTACTTCCGAATGAAAAACAAATTTTAATTACGGGAAGCAATTCCGGAAATTATATTTTGTACAGCCTCGATAAAATGGAAATAATCAAAAAACAAGAGTCCTATGTTGATGTATCGGATATTATAATTCTTGATAAAGAGCAAAGATTATAAAAAATGTATCAAAATGAAATAAAAAAAATAAATCCGTCATATTTTGACGATAAAACAGAGAGTATACTGTCCGAATTAGAAAAAACAAAAGAAAATTTTTGGAATTTAGACAGATACTGTGCAAATTTTTTAAATATGCTGATTAAAATAAATGCTTCAAAGAATGTTTTAGAAATAGGTACATCAAACGGGTATAGCGGCATATGGATTTTAAAAGCTCTGGAAGAATTAAATAACGGCGGACATTTTACAACCGTTGAATTTTGGGAAAAAAGGCAAAGTATTGCAAGAAAAAACTTTTCAGCCTGCTCAAACTTAAAGCCCGAACCTAAAATCGGTTCTGCCATTATTGTTTTAGAAGATTTGCTTGATGAAATAAATAACAAAAAACGTGAAAAATTTGATTTTGTTTTTATTGATGCAAACAAAAAGGAATATATTGATTATTTTAAACTTGTCGATAAAATGCTGTCCGATAAAGGTATTATTTTAGCGGATAACATTCTTTCCCATTACGAAAAAGTTGAAAATTATGTCAATGAGTTATTCTCAAGAAAAGACTATCAATCTCAAATTTTTGACATCGGCGCAGGTATGATGCTCTCAAGAAAAAATAATTAGTCTACTATTGCACCTTTAGGAACAACGGTTATTCCGCAAGCCGATACATAAAAACCTCTTTTTAAGTCTTCTTCTTTGTTGTAACCTATTTCCGTATAAGGCGGAATATCAACGTTTTTATCTATAATAGCTCTGTTTATCTGACTGTGTCGGCCGATATTAACGTTTTCCATTAAAATCGAATCAACAACATTAGAATAGCTGTTTATTCTTACTTTCGGAGATAAAACACAGCCGGAAATAGAACCGCCCGAGATTATGCAACCTTCGGAAACAAGTGAATTCTTTGCAACCCCTACTCTTTCATCTTCATCCCAGATAAATTTTGCGGGAGGTAAATTATAATTATATGTTCTCAAAGGCCAATCTTCCGAATACAGGTTTAATTCCGGAGAATATGCCAACAAATCCATATTTGCCTGCCAGTAACTGTCAACATTACCTACATCCCGCCAGTATCCTCTTTCGGCTTTAAGCATTCCCCGAAATTCGTTTGAATTAAAATCGTAAACAAAAACTTTAGAATTATTTTTTAACATATTCGGAATTATGTTCTTTCCGAAATCATGATCCGAATTAGAATCCTTTGCATCAATTTCAAGCTCTTCAACAAGTTTTTCAGGCTCAAAAATATAGTTTCCCATCGAAACAAGACACATATCGGGATTGCCCGGAATATGCCGCGGAGTATGTTTTGGTTTTTCAATAAAGTTTTGCAATCTCCAGTTATCATCAACTTCCATAACTCCGTATTCGCTTGCAAGCTCAATAGGGACGGGTATAGCCGATATTGTTAAATCCGCGCCTTTTTCGATATGGTAATTCAACATCTGGCGAACATCCATTTTATAAATATGGTCACCGCCAAATACACAAACATGACTAAAGTTTTCATCCGTTATTTGATTTATATTTTGATAAACAGCATCCGCCGTACCCTTATACCAGTTGCCGTCCGTTCTCATTTGTGCCGGAACAAGGTCAACATACTGGTCAATAGAAGAGCAAAGGCTCCATCCTCTTGATATATGTTTATTTAAAGAATCCGATTTATATTGCGTCAAGACTTTTATTTGATGAAAGCCCGAATTTACAAAATTGTTCAATACAAAATCAATAATTCTGTAACGTCCTCCAAAAGGCACAGCGGGTTTTGCCCTGTCTTTTGTTAAAGGAAAAAGTCTTTTCCCCTGACCGCCTGCCATAATCATTGTTAAAACTTTATTATGATACATATTTACTCCCTTATTATCATTTTATCCGTGTGAAAAATTAAATACAATAATTCAAATATATGTATTTGGTATACTTTTTAAATCCTGTAAATTTTTATAAAGTTATTATTTTAAAAAGTTCAAATTTTTATTTTACAATCATTGTAAAAAAGAGAAAAATAGGAGAGTAAAAATATGAATATACCAAAAATTAGTTCAAACTCTTTAAGTTTTGGACGTGTTAGACCGAATGCAGCATACCATGCAATAAATAGTTATAACCGAAGAATGGGAAATACTGATGTTAGATATCTTAAGGAAGTAAAAAGACTTGTACTGGAACAGGCAACAAATTACAGATTTGATGTTGATTATTTCGGACAAGGTTATCATATAATAGATAATCGCAAAAATAAAGCGCTTACCGTGGGCAAACAAGTAGCTTGGCTTGATGAAGCTTGTGCCGTAGCAAAATTTAATAATGATTGGGCGAAAAAAACAGAAGAAGATAAAAATGACAGTACCGACGTTATCAGACAAGATATATTAAATATAGCGGGTTATGAAGATAAAGAATAATTGAAACAAAATAATTAAATTTTTTAAAAGAGTCCGATTGTTAAACGGACTCTTTTTATTTATATCAAAACCGGGTTTTACATTTTAAATTTAATATTATTCACATACCGCTTCAATTTAATTCTTGTTTATAATAAAATCTTAAAGACAATATTCGGATTATAAGGATTTTTTATGACATCAACCATAGCAATAATCGGTAAGTCCGGAAGCGGAAAAACCACTGTTGCAACAGCTATGTATAAACTCATAAGAAGAAAATTTCCGACTTCTTCAGTTCTTCTTATTGATAACGATTTAACTCTTGAATTATCGGAAAGCTTCGGAATTAAATCAAGAAATACAATATACGGAATTAAATCGGGAAAACATGAATATAAAACAGGCATTCCTGACGGAATGTCGAAGCAAGAGTTTATAGAATGGGCTTTAGAAGATATTATATTTGAAGCTGATGAATACACTGACGTTATAGCAAGCTGGCTTGTAACACCAAAGGATTGTATTTGTCCTTCTACAAGAATTATGCGTGAAGCATTGAAAAAACTTGTTCAAAGATATGATTTTGCAATTTTTGACTGCGAGTATGATTTAAAATATTTAAACTCATTAATAGATATTCCGATAGATGAAACTGTTATTGTTTCAAAAAGCTCTAATGCTTCGATTTCTCTTGCATCAAAAATTTATGACTCATCCAAAAAATATGCCTGCGAGGGAAAACTTGAAATACTTTTAAATAAAGTAAAAAAAGAACACATAAATGAAGCGATGGGCATAATCAATGCTCTTGAGCTTGATTTAATCGGATGTATCGAAAAATATGAAAACAAGGATGATATTGTAAAAGTACTTGAGGTTTTTTATTCAAGGATGAATTTACCTCAGAGTAAAGATTGAGAGTAATTAATGAAATTAATGAACGGTAAAAATGTAGCTAAATCCATTCTTGAAAATATCAAAGAACGCACTTCGTCCTACGAAAAAAAACCCGGACTTGCCGTTATTCTTGCAAACAATGATGAAGCAAGTAAAATTTATGTTAATTCAAAAGAAAAAATTTCAGATTCTCTCGGTTTTAAATCATCTGTTTACAGATTTAATAAATCGGTAACTCAAGGTGAAATAATTTCTCTCATTCATGAATTAAACGAAGATTCCGAAATTAACGGTATTCTTGTTCAATTGCCGCTGTATAATCATCTTAATCAGGAGCAAATTATCGAATTAATAGACCCGAAAAAAGATGTTGACGGTTTTCATCCGATAAACATCGGAAAACTGAATTGCGGATTAAAACCTTATGCCGTTTGCTGTACTCCGAAAGGTATTATTAAACTTTTAAAGGCGTACAAAGTAAAACTTAAAGGACAATCAGTACTCGTGATAGGGCGTTCCAATATTGTCGGAAAACCACTTGCGACTCTTTTGACACTTGAGGATGCAACTGTTACACTTGCTCATTCAAAAACAAAAGATTTAAAATCATTAACAAAAAATGCTGATATAATAATAAGTGCAACAGGGCATCCGAAACTTATCACTGCCGATATGATAACAAAAGGAACGGTTGTTGTGGATGTCGGAATAACAAGACAATTAACGGGCGGGCTTGTCGGAGATGTTGATTTTGAAAAAATAAAGGATATAGCCGGATATATCACTCCCGTACCGGGAGGTGTAGGCCCTATGACAATAGCTTCACTTATGGAAAATGTTTTAGAACTGTTTGAACAACAAAATAAAAGGCAAGAATAATGCAAAATAACAGAGGTGCTTCAATAAATAAAAACAGGGATGCCTGGGTTGAGATTAATTTATCCAACCTTGAAAATAATGTTCTTAAGGTAAAGGAATATATTTTAAAGCATTGCCCCGATAAAGATAATCCTCCCGACATTTTTGCCGTTATCAAAGCTGACGGATACGGTCACGGTTCAATTATGTGCGCACCGACACTGATTGCATGCGGTGTTAAAGAATTCGGTGTTGCAAGTATTGATGAGGGCATTGAATTAAGAGAAAACAAAATTCAAAATCCCGTACTTGTACTGGGCGCAAGCCCTTTATGGGCATTTGAAAATGCAATAAAACATAATATAGCCGTTTCCGTTTTTAACGAAGAACACTTAAGCACGGCACAACAGCTATATAAAAGGCTGGGCAAAAAGCTAAAAGCCCATATTAAACTTGATACCGGAATGAACAGAATAGGTTTAACCTGTGATAATGCAAATGAATTTGTTAAAAAAGTATTATCCGCCGATTACATTGACTTGAAAGGTATTTTTACTCATTTTGCGGATGTTGAAAACAAAAAATTATTTTCAAGCCAGATAACAAAGTTTAAAAATATTGTTGATTGTCATTTAAGTGAATTTAAACGCCGCAATGTAAAGGTTCATTGTTTAAATTCACCGGGAATATTTGAATATCCCGAATATTGCTATGATATGGTAAGACTGGGGGTTACAATGTGGGGCATTACCCCGTACAGCGAAGATAATCCGAATTTTAAAGATATGCTGCCCGTTATGGGATTAAAAGGAAGAATAACAAATATCCATACGCTTAAAAAAGGTGACGGAATAAGCTACGGACATACTTATATTGCCGACAAAGATATTAAAGTTGCCACAATTCCGATAGGATATGCTGACGGGCTTGCAAGAAAGCTTTCCGGAAATATAAAAGCAAGCTTGAACGGCAAAACAATTCAACAAATAGGAAGAATTACCATGGATCAAACAATGTTTGATGTAAGCAACGTTGATTGTGCCATAGGAGATATTGTTACCCTCATAGGAGAAGAAAATAAAGAAGATAATATTGATAGCTGGGCAAAAAAGCTTGATACAATTAACTATGAGCTTGTATGCAGATTAAAAATGCGCTTAAAAAGGATATATGTAAGATAAGGGGGAATTATGCTTACACTGGAAGAAAAGAAAACTGTCTTATATGATGAGCATATCAAATTAAAAGCAAGAATGGTTCCGTTTGGCGGATGGATGATGCCGGTACAGTATGAAGGAATAATTAAAGAGCATAATACAACAAGAACCGCAGCAGGCTTATTTGATGTTTCTCATATGGGAGAAGTATATATAAAAGGTATTGACAGCCTCAACTACCTGCAAAAAATTGTTCCTCAGGATATATCAAAACTTGAAAAAGGTAAAGCCGTATATTGCCAGCTTCCGAATTATAAAGGCGGGCTTATTGACGACCTTATTATTTATAATGTCAAAGGCATAATTGATGAAATCGATTACTTTATTGTAATTAATGCTTCAAGAATTAATGAAGATTTGGCATTTATGAAAGAAAACGCAAAAGGTTACGATGTTGAAGTTATAAATAAAAGCGATTATTTTTCAATGCTTGCTCTTCAAGGGCCGAACGCCAAAAACATAATTCAAAAATCCGGAATTGATTTTGATAATCAGCCTAAATTCTTTTCAATTATAAGTTCAAATCTGTTTAATATTCCCGTATTATTAACAAGAACAGGATATACAGGAGAAGACGGTTTTGAAATAGTAGCAAAAAATGAACACATAGCTGAATTATGGAATAAAATTTTATCTTTCAAAAATGAAACGGGAGTTGTTCCCGTAGGACTCGGCGCAAGAGATACTTTAAGACTTGAAGCGGGTTTACCTTTATACGGACATGAATTAAACGAAGACACAACACCTGTTGAGTCATCTCTCGGATTTTTTATTCCGACCGATAAAAAAGAAGATTACAACGGAAAAGATATAATTTTAGGACAAAAATTAAAACAAATTCCTCTGAGAAGAAAATTGTTTGCATTTATAATGCAAGATAAACAAATTGCAAGAGCAGGTTATGATGTATATCTTAACGGAAATAAAGCTGGAGTTGTAACGTCCGGTGCTCCTTCTTGCACTCTCGGTAAAAATATCGGCTTTTGTATGATTGAATTCGATAATTTAGATAATGATTTGGTAACAAGACTTAACAATCCTAAAGAAAGTATTGGCATGAATATACAAATTATGGTAAGAAATAAATTGTATAATGCTGAGATTGTGAAAAAACCGTTTGTAAAAAAGAATTACGAAAAATAGGAGATAAAATATAAATGAATATACCCGAAGGAATTTTATGCACGAAAACTCACGAATGGGTTCTTGAAGAAGGTGAAAAAGCAACAATAGGCTTAACCGATTATGCTGTTGAGCAGCTTGGAGATGTTGTTTTTGTTGAACTTCCGGAAATAGGAAACACTTTTTCAAAAGACGAAGTTTTTGCAACAATCGAATCCGTTAAAGCGGCAAGCGAAATTTATATGCCGGTTGGCGGAAAAATAGTTGCCGTAAATGAAGAACTCATAAATTCTCCCGAATTAATCAATGAAGATGCATTTCAAAATTGGCTTGTTCAAATAGAACTCGATAATTTTAAAGATGACTCTGAAGGATTAATGGAATATAGCGACTATAAAGAAGAAGTTCAATAGTAAATCAAAGTAGGTTTAAATGTATAATTTTGAAGCTTTAAAAGACAAAGACAGACTTGAAATGCTTAATAAAATCGGCGTTAAGTCTATTGAAGAATTGTATGATGCAATTCCCGAAAATGTAAAAATGACATCGCTCGATTTAAACTGTCAAAATAACGAAATAAAGGCACAAAAAGAACTCAAAAAAATTGCGTCCGAAAACAAAACGGATTACTTATGTTTTTTGGGACAGGGTGCAAGAAAACGTTATGTTCCTGCCGTTATAGAAGATGTTGCTTCAAGATTTGAATTTTTATCCTGCTATACGCCTTATCAGGCCGAAATTTCGCAAGGTTCGCTTGAAATTATGTATGAATTTCAATCGTTAATGTGCACCCTTACAAATCAGGATGTTTCAAATGCATCGGTTTACGATGGCGCAAGCGCAGCTGCCGAAGCAATTTTAATGGCTTCAAGACTGACGAAAAACAAAAAAGTCTTTGTTTACGATGATATAAATCCTAAATATTCGGAAGTTATAAAAACATACCTCTGGGCAAATAATATTGAGCTTATAATCGGCAAAGAATGCTCTTGTAATGACTTATGCGCAAAGGTTTATCAAACACCGAATAAATACGGCGAAATAGTTGATATGCCCCAAAAAAATGCAAAAGAACTTATTATCTCAATAGTTGATTTATTTTCTCTTGCGCTTATGGAGCCTCCAAAATCCGATATTACCGTTGGCGATATCCAACAACTGGGAATACCTTTAAATTTCGGCGGAGCTTATGCAGGATTTATTGCCTGCCGTGATGAATACAAAAGACAGTTACCCGGAAGAATATCGGGAAAAACCGTTGATAAAAACGGAAAAACAGCATATTGTTTAACGCTTCAAGCAAGAGAACAACATATAAGAAGAGAAAAAGCAACGTCGAATATATGTTCAAATCAGGCTCTCATTGCATTTTGTGCAAATTTATACCTAAGATACACGGGAAAAAGCGGTTTTATAGAACTTGCCGAAAAATCATATAAAAATGCTCATAATTTAGCAAACAAGCTTAAAGAAGCGGGGTTTGAAATATTAAACAATGATTTCTTTGATGAATTCACTATTGATGTCGGATTTAGCGACAAATTTCTTGAATTTATGAAAAGTAAAAATATACTTGCGGGCTGTAAAATTGATAATTCAAAAATTTTGGTTTCAGTCAGCGAACTTAATGATGAAATTGAAATTAATGAATATGTAAGTGCGGCAAAAAATCTCTCCCCGATTAGAATAGCCCGCTAAATATAAAAAGAAGAGTAATATATTTTTTTATTTCCTGATTTATTTTGTATTTGTATAAATCAAGGAGGTTTTTATGTGTAAAACTTATGATGCTATTTGGAGATTATCGGAACATGTTAAGTCAAATATTCTAATTTGCTCCCTAAACCATCTTAAAATTGAAGGTGAACTTCACAAATGCAGTTTTTCGGAAGAAAAACAAAACGGCGAATGCTATGACGGGATAATTACTTTAAAAAATGCTGTTGTAAGCTGTATGAAAAATGAATATAAACATGAATACGAATGGCTTAATATTTCATCAAAACATATACAAGCATTTGCTTTTAAGTGCTGCGAAAAATAAATTCGCAAAAGACTGTATAAAAACAGGAAGCTTTTATGCTTCCTGTTTGTCTTATTGATATTTATTTATAGAATTTATATTAACCTTCGCAATCGCTGTCTTCAGGTTCATAGTATTCTTCTTCATCATACCCGTTTTGACTGTCAACATAATTACTGTCCGGTAATTTATCATCATCAATTACAGGAAGGGTAGGACAAGGAATAGGGGTAACATATTCCGTCGGAGCGGGCGTAGGTGCCTTTGTCGGAGCCGGCGTAGGTGCCTTTGTTGGAGCCTGTGTCGGCGCTTGCGTAGGTGCTTGCGTAGGTGCCTGTGTCGGCGCTTGCGTAGGTGCCTGTGTAGGTGCCTGTGTCGGAACACTTGTAGGCTTCGGAGGTATTGTTGCTATAAACGTAGGTATAGGAGCATATGTTTCTTCCGGTTTAACTTCTATTGGCGGCAACGTTGGGCATTCCGTAGGCGCTTGTGTCGGCGCTTGAGTAGGTGCTTGCGTCGGAGCTTGTGTTGGAGCTTGTGTCGGTGCCTGTGTCGGAGCCTGTGTCGGCGCTTGCGTAGGTGCTTGCGTAGGTGCCTGTGTCGGCGCTTGAGTAGGTGCTTGCGTAGGTGCTTGCGTAGGTGCCTGTGTCGGCGCTTGAGTAGGTGCTTGCGTCGGAGCTTGTGTCGGAGCCTGTGTCGGCGCTTGAGTAGGTGCTTGCGTCGGAGCTTGTGTTGGAGCCTGTGTCGGTGCCTGTGTTGGAGCCTGTGTCGGTGCATCCGTCGGTCCGGGTGTCGGTCTGTTAGTCGGAAGAGGCGACGGAACAGGGCTTGGCGCTTGATCCCAAATAATTATTTTTGTTTCTTTTTGCGGAGCTTTATAATTAACCTGTTCATATGCAAGAGGTTGTAAATTGATATCTTGAATTCCGCTTACCGAAATCAAACTGTTTAAAGTCTTTTTGTTTATATTGTTTTCACCGTAAATACCCAACAAAGCATTGTTATTATCAATTGTTTGTCTTACTGCCGAAAGAACTAAACCTTCATATTTATTCGGATTGCTTTCATAAGCTTCTTTATATGTTGTTCCGTCTGTAAATTTATATAAATCCATTACATCAAGGAAAGTTGTTTGGTCACCTGCCAAATCATTAATATTTACAACGGTTCTGTCTGCAGCTATGTAATTAATTTCTGCATCTTCCGATCTTTTTGCATTTAAGAATTCTGTCATATTAAAGTTTGCCGCATCACCTGAGTTCAGGATAACGCTAACCGGAACCTTAGGACATACAATGGTTATTTTACCGTTTTTAACCATATCTCTGTATAGTATATTTGAGATACTGGGTTCATCTTTTTCGTTAGTAAGTCTGAATGTCTGATTATTATCTTCGTATAATTGGATAGCATGCCAGATAGCATCACCGGCATTAGTATCCATTGATTTTACTTTGTAAATATCTTTAAGACGGGAATTAACAACCTTCATTATTCCGTCAGCGGAAAGGACTTTATTTACATCTTTTTCAGAGATGTTTAAAGTATATGTATTGTTTTTACCTGCATTTGAAGGATATAAAGCAGTAGCTGAAATAAGTTGAGAATGATTATTTCTTCCTGTGTGTTCAAGAGTTGTTATATCGGGAAGAAATATTTTTGTTTCCTTTCCTGGAGTAACAAAATCAGTTGCAAGAACTAACTCAGGATCAATATTTGTCACATCACCGTCAGTAAAATCTACCTTGCCGTTTAAAACTCTTTCTGTTAAAAACGGATTTGCTTTTAATATACCGTAAGCAGCAAGAAACATTTTTTCGGTATCGTCAGCATCAATATCGTAATTGTCTAAAATTGCTTCTTGAAGCGATCTATATGAATTTCCCGATTCGGGATTATTTGTCAATATTGCAAGATAATTATCATCGTGTATATTATCAGGCATCCAGTTTCCTGTTAAATCAAACGTTAATGACGGAGCATCAAGCGTTTGAGCAAGTTGAAATTTATTATCCTGATAAATTGATTTTACATTATCAGTTGATAAATTTTCATAATCTTTAATAGGTTTATTTGCCGCAAGCGCTATTGTTGGCGCTAATGCTTGAACTAAAGCTACAAAACCTGCCATAGTTCTTGCCATCTTTCCTGCCGGCATTTTATGATTTGACGGAACAAATAAATCTCTTTCATTATCATCAAATCTTAAATATTCGTTCTTTTTTTGTTTTATACCTGCAAACGGAACCATTCCCTGCGAAGATATGTTACTAACTTTCATTTGAAAACATCTCCTTATTGTATACTTTACTGTTAAATGTAAAATGTCGAAAAACGAAAAAAGTTGCCCTAAATCAGTATATTTTAAAATAAAATTTACATTTCTTAAAATTTACAATACATATTTTATACTCAACTTACAAGCTTTGTCGTTTTTAATACTACTACAATAACACTTCAAGTAAATATAGCAATTTTTTAGTAAAAAAATACTTTATTAATATATAAATACTGAATTATAAATAATCATGGGGTAAAAAGATGGATAAATTAAACAACAATGCTGTTCAAAAACAATTTGAAATACGGGATATTAAATTTAAAAAACAAGAAAAAGGAATAAGTTTGTTTTTTGATGAAGACAAACGTGTAAAAGATTTTTCAGATGAAAATGACAGTCAATATATTTCGGCTTTACTTGAAAGACAAATAAGCATCATGAAAAAAAATAAATAAATATTTATTTAGATAAAAAAAAGGAGGGCTAATACCCTCCTTTTTTATAAAATTTTGCGCCTGGCGCGATTGTCTTGCTCGTTCGCGTTTAACGGGCTCAACAAAAATTCATCATTTTTGTTTCCGCCCTCAGCTCACTCGCGCTCGAACGCTAGATTGCGTCCAAATCCCAGTCCAAACATAAAATTTAAAAAAGGGGTAATAAATACCCCTTTTTTAAATTTTGCGCCTGGCGCGATTCGAACGCGCGACCTCTCCCTTAAAAGGGGATTGCTCTACCTGCTGAGCTACAAGCGCAAATTTCAATTAACAATTACGATTTTTCAACCGCCTTATTAATATAACAAGAACATTTTTTTACGTCAAACACTTTTTTATTTTTATTTTAAATATAGCCAATCGGGTAATTATATTTTACTTTTTACCTGATATTTTTATTGTATTAATTTTGAAAGGTTAATTGGTCATGAAAAAATTCTTATTCTCATTTTTGGCATTTCTTATGTTTACTTCCGTCAGTTTTGCAACTTGCACTCAAGATTGCGAAAAAAATATTAAAAAACCAAGTTATAACTGTGAAAAATCAAAAAACCTTGAAGTAGAAAACAAATCTAAATGCGATTTTTGTCCGACGGATGATGACGAATATTGCGAATACAATCAATGCTTCTTTGACAAAAGATTCAGAAGATTAAAAGAAAAACTCTGTCTTTCAAAAAAACAGGAAACAATGGCAGACAATCTCTATACTTCATATAAATCAGATATGGAAAGCATTTGCAACAAATACAGAATTCAAAAAAATAAAGTGCTTGATATGATTGAATGTCACAATCAATGCTGGAAGGACGAAAGGAAAGTTTTAAAAGAAATTAAAAACGAGGCAAAAGAAAGAACGGCATATTTTAAAGATGATTTAAAAGAAATACTCTGCAAAAATCAATACAGGGAATTAAAAAGATACGAACGCTCTCAAAAGAAAAAAATGAGAAGAATAATTAAATACGGCGCAATTTATAAACTTCCCTGCACAAATTGTACAAAAGACTGTAACGACTAAAGATTTGGAAGATTTATATCTTCATAAGTTATCTAAAGCCTGTATTTTCGGGTTTTAGATAACTTTATCGTATTTATCGGGAAATCTGCTCACCTAATTCTTTAAAGTATTCTTTATTATCTTCAAGAGTTTTCTTATCCGCTTCAATCAAATAATCGGGTTTGTTTTTAAACACGTATCGTGCTGTTTGCATTATATCTTCTTTTGTTATGCTTTCAAGAATTTTCGTACTTCCCTGCATTTGGTTGAGTCCGAAACGCTCTTCTTTTATGTTGTTTGAAATCCTGCTTACAAACAAAAAATCATTTGAAGAAGAGTCAAGAATTTGAACTTTTAAGTTATTTTTTGCTTCGCTAAGTTCTTTTTCATCAACCGGAGTTTCAATCAGCCTTTTTACTTCTTTGTCAAATTCATTGAATATTTTTTTAATATCTTCTTTATCTTTCAAGCTTGTTGCAATATCCAGAACAATCGAACCGATGTCGTAACTCCTATCCGTGTAGGAATTAACACTGTAGGCAATGCCCATTTTTTCCCTCAGAGAATTAAACAATCGCAAGTTCAATACTTCTCCCAACAGCCTGTATTTCATTGTGTCATTATTGTTTCCGTTTATTTTATAAGTATATATGTTTGCATAATAAGGTTGATTTTTTTCCTTTAAATAGCATTTTGAAAGTTTATTATCCCTATAAAAACTTTTTAGCACGGCATCTTGCTTAAAGGAAAATCCCGGAATGTTAACTTCGCTTGCTATTTTATTTATCATATTTTTGTTTTTGTCAAAAGGAGCTTTAACAACTATTGATGAACTTGCGCCGGTTATAAGAGCATTAAAATACGTTTTTACATCGTTAAATGTTAGTTTTTCAAGTCCGTTTATCAACTCCTCGCGGTTTAAACTGCAATTTCTGCCATACTTATCCGCATTATATCTGTTTATAACGTCTTCTTCGTTAGCATCTTTTTTAATCGTTTCAAAAGCAAGTTTTTTGGCTTTTTCAAATTCTTCTTCGGTAAACTTAACGTCAAAAGCTTTTTTCATTTCTTTTATTGCAATATCCGTATTTTCCGCGCTAAAGTCGGCATATATCTTCATTCTGTATGGCTCGGTATAATTTGAATATACCAGCATGTTGTATTTATTTCTGTTTTCAAATAAATCTATTGTTGAAGTGTTTGTCATTGAATCAAGAACATATTTTATTGCAGGATTAACATTTATCAGATCAGGATTTGATAAATACCAAATCGCCATACATTTATCCGTTTTTGAATTTAGAAGTGTTAAATTTGTATTATCGGGTAAGGTTGTACTTATAACCCTTTCCGAATAATAAGGCGAAATATTATGTTCGTTAATATTGTTCAATACATTAATATTTCGGACTTCTTTCGAAACCATAACAGGCGTTATATAATTCCTGTATTTAGCCATATTGTTCTCAAAATCTTTATTTGTTGTTCCCTTCGGGTGAATAACGCACATTGAACATTTTGCCATATCAAAATGTTTAACGTATTCCTTAATATCTTCAGGCTTTAAATTGTTTATTGCTCTTTTTATTTCCTCGCAGGAATAGTGTCCGTTAAAATAATCACTGTTAAGCTTTGTTGTTATTAAATCCGCATCCTGAAAAAAATCCTCAAAATCTTTTGATGACTGCTTTTTTATTTTTTCGAGTTTAATTTCATCCAGCTGTCTTGCGGATAATTTCGCAAATTGTTCTTTTAAATTTTCAAATGCATTGTACTCATCTTCATCGCTTCCGGAGTATTGAAAAGTTAAAACACTGTCGGCGCCGTACAAATCTTTAATCGAAAGCGAAAAATCAACTCCTTCCGTAAACCATTTATTTAATACATAAAATTTTGCTTTATCCTCCGGAGTTTTAACAGGAAACAAAAATTCAAAAGTGATAAGTTTTTTATCGCTTTCTTTTGAAATTATATCTTTTCTTTGTATTTGATTTATGGCTGTATATTTGTTTCTTTTTACGGGATGATTTACTATGTCTTTTGAAGCTTGAATAAATGCATTTGCCGCCATATCCGCAATTTCATCCGGATTATACGGGGTTACTATCGATGTTACGGCATTTTTTGGAATATAGTATTCCCTGTGATAATTCATCATATCATTATATGTTATTGAGCTTATAGAATTTTTATTTCCGGCTATAATATCTTTAACATGCGGTCTGTCTATCGAAAGCAGATTTTTTATACTCTGATTTAAAATTGTACGCATTTCATTTGCATCCGCTTGTTCGGCTTCTTTTATTACTATACTTCTTTCTTTATCCAATTTTGAAAATTTAGGATTAAAAACCATATCCGCTTCAATATCAAGAGCCTGTCTTATTGCATTTTTATCATCAGTTCCGAGTTTTATATAGAAGTCAGTGGTGTTGCAATTTGTAGAAGCGTTTGAAGTTCCGCCTATATCTTTAATTGCCTGTTCAACATCATTATATTTCTTGCTGCCGTGAAAAACGGAATGTTCTATAAAATGACTAATTCCTTCCTTACCGTAAGGTTCATCCAGCGAGCCTACCTTGAAAGCCGTTTTAATTAAGGGGCATCCGTCTTTTTGAACTATTGATATTATTTGACCGGTAATTAATTTATAAGTACAGACTTTATCTCCGGTCGGCAATATAAATTCCTCAACTTTAAAATATGGCTTAATACCATACGGAGGCCTCATATAAACGGGATAAACACCCGATGTTTGATAAGTGCCCTTTAAAGGTATGGTTTTATGCTTTTTGACTTCCGAAGTACAGTCGTAATTTATAAAATTGCTGTTTACATTGTTTACATTCATAATCTTTGCAATAAATATAATTGAATAAAAACAAATTTTCAAAATAAATTGTCTGACTTATAATAAGTTTTATTAAACAATAAAAATAAAATTAAGAAATAGATTTAATTTTTATAATAATATTATTATTGTATTGTCAAAGAAAGGTTACCTATGAAGCTATCTCCGTTAAATAATATTAATTTTAAAGGTCTGTGGGGTAATAACAGACAAAATACAAAATATTACAGCAATTGTACCGTCATAGAAAACGACAAAGAATATTTTCCTTTTGCCGATGAAGATAAAGAGGAAATCAGCGAAATAATTAATAAAAATTCCAAAATAGAAATATATGATATTGACGGAAAAACAGGACTGCCCAAAAAAGTAATAACGGACAGAGTTCTGGTTAAAGAAAAACTTCCTTATACTTATTACGACTGGCAGGCATTTAAAAAAGTATCCGCATATAACAAAAGCTTAGGCATATTTGAACCGAGAGAAGACCATTGCACATATAAATTTAAAACCGTGGTAAAAACCGATACACCTTCTCAAATTGATTACGAATATTTAATGAACATTTTTAACGAATTAAATTAATTTTTTTAAAAAACAGGCAAAAAATTTTCTTCACGCTTTTTATACAGACTAAAAGCTCAGGAAAAGAAAGGGAAAGTAATGAATATTAACAAAATTTCAAATTCTTCATTTAAAGGCTTGATTAAATTGCAAGCACCTATCAACATATATACAAAAGAAGGTGAAGAAATTGTCACAAAAAATGAATTGCAAGAATTCAGGAAAAATAATCGTTTTTCAAAACTACTCGGCGGTTCATATACGGATGAACATCAGGGCGAACCTGTTGAACTTATTGTAAATACACATCCTGCCGCTACTTACCCGCTTGCGGGATATTTTGAAATAGATACGGACAGAATTACCGAAATAACACCCAGAGAAATAAAACTTAAATCAAGGGACGGAAAATACGCTGCAAGTGTTTTATATAACGGCAACAGTTCTCAAAAATCACAATGGGCAATAGCTGCATATAATACGGCAGCTCAAAATAACATCAGTGTAAGCATTGATGCATAAGTAAGAAATTAATCAATCAATTTAAAATAAAGAGGAAGCCATTTAGCTTCCTCTTTATTTTTAAGGATTATTGCGTTTATTAAGATTTAATACTCTTATTAAAGCATGTTATAATATTAAAAATCACAGATGAAAGGGATAAAAATGTCTTTTGGCATACAGGAAATAACTTTAATTTTAATAGTAGTTTTGCTTTTATTTGGCGGAAAAAGAATTCCGGAGCTTGCAAGAGCATGCGGAAAAGCCGCTTTTGAATTTAAAAAAGCAAAAGAAACAATCAAAAAAGAAACCGATGAACTTAAAGAAACGGTAAAAGAAGAAATTGAAAAGTAAAAACAGTTAATTTAACAAAGATTAAATCGCTTTTGTCTTTTTAAAATTTTTGTCATAGAATAGCCGTAACAGGTTATAGAGGTAATAATGGCAAGCGAATTTGATAAAAATTTAAATATAAGCTACGTTGAAGATAATCTTGAACCGCCGTCACGGAAGCTTATATTAAAACATTGCATATGTTCGTACATTGTATATTTAGTCATATATTTCATATTAATATACAATCCGTTTTTTTCAGGATACTTTAATCCGCAATTAAGAGCTCTTTATATAACGGCTTATGTTTGTTATATTTTTCTTGCCCCGACTATATATTTCACGGCAAAACCCAAAACAATTTATAAATCGCACAATATTGAAATATGCAATTATTTTTTAAGAATATTCAAACAAATATTCAATAAAAAAACGATATTAAAAGCCGATTACCAAAGCGTATTAAAAAGCTTTATCCCTTCATACTATGAAAAACAAGCACTCATGCTTATTTTTATAAAAGTGTTTTTCGGTTGTCTTATGACAAGCTTTTTGAGCAACGACATTAATGCCATTAAAAATATTGTTGAAAATTACAAAAACATTTTTTATGACATAAATTCTTATTTTAGCTTTGATTATCTGAAACAAATATTTTCAGCAAACGGCAACTTTTTCTACAGTTCAACAATTACAATATTATTCAGTATCGATGTTCTGTTTTTTGCAATGGGATATCTTACGGAATGTGCATTTTTGAAAAATAAAATTCGCACCGTTGATACGAGCCTGTTTGGAATTTTCTTTTGTTTGATATGTTATCCGCCTTTTAACAAGACAACCACAACATTTATAGGCTGGAATCAATCGGATAATCCGGATTTTCTTGAAGCGCTTCCGCCAAAACTTAATATAACATTCCGCATTTTTGCTTTATTCTTCCTCTTGATATACGCACTTGCTTCCGTGGCACTCTTCACAAAAGCAAGCAACTTGACAAATAGAGGAACGGTTTCAATATTTCCTTATAACATTGTAAGACATCCCGCTTACATCTCAAAAAATATGTTCTGGGTTTTAACCACAATACCGGCATTTGTTTATCCTCTTAACTCACCATACTTTAATTTAAGAGAATACATAATACGTTCATTACTTATTGTTTTATCATTATTATTGTGGATTTTTATATATTATATGAGAGCAATTACGGAAGAAAGACATCTTATGCAGGATCCCGAATATCAGGAATATGCAAAAAAAGTTCGCTGGAGATTTATTCCGTTCATTATATAGCTATATATGATACAATAAAGCGTATGGAGTTTGACTTGCAGCTTAAGAGGATGCTCAATAAATTGAAAAAAATAAAAAATCTTGCTTAATTAATCGGATATATCGGGCAGGATTTTTGCGTATTTTGCGTAGGGCGAAGCGTAGCGGAGACCCGAAGTAACAAAAAACTAATGAGCGAAAACGAAGTGAAGCGAATTGCTGTTTTTTGTGAAGCAAAATTCAAGAAGCATAAATGTCTTTTGAATTTATTTCAGAATCTTAAAATCAAAAGACCCTGAAATGAGTTCAGGGTGACATAAGACAAAAATCGAAAACGAGTACAATTTAAAAATATAAAGGAGAAAAATATGGTAGATATCTATAAATCAGATAAGGTTGTTAAAACTAAATCAGGCTGGAAGGTGGTTACAGATAAGGGAGATTATCCTGAAAGCATTGATTTGCGGGAATTTTATTCTTATTATCCTGAAAATACTAAAGGTGTTAATATTGTTGCCAATAGTACTTGGACAGGGTGGGAAAATCAATCAATTTATTCATCCCA
>CADBOZ010000130.1 GCA_902796515.1 uncultured bacterium
CCTGAGGAAATCAAAGATTTCCACGTCGCCTATCGACTGCTGCAACCAAATCTCGTCGATTTGGTTTTCGCACCGGCTTCGCTTTCTTCCGCCTGTGCAATTGAAAATTGCTACGGCGGTCATCGACAGTTGCGGTCAATTCTCACCGAATTGACCTCACTCCGGCTTCGCTTTCTATTCAAATGGTTCAAATTCGCTTTCAACAATCGAATTTTGATTTTCGTATTCCGATATCATTGTTTTAGAGCAATAGTTTATGGCATATAATGCCATCATAATGCAATCCGCGTAATCAGGACTTTCATTATGAAGTTTTCTTATTTCTTTTTTATCCTGTATGGCAATTAATCCGTTTGGTTTATATGTTTTCTTTATGTATTCCAGCTGGCGTATTCCTTGTTTATCGGTTAATTTTAGATATCCCTTGTCTATATAATCCTTTAGAGCAAGGTATCCGTCTGCTCTTGCGTTAAGCGCAAACTTTGAAACAGGCTTTTTTGCACCTCTGAAACCTATTGCGGAATGAATTATTTTTTGAATACTAATCCAGATAGGATACCCGAGTCCGTCTGCATCCATAATTAATACATTTGGCGACCATTCGGAATAAAGGCTTATAATCTTCCCTTTTGTAATGTCAGTATCTGCTTCCGACCAGCTTGTTGTTGATTTTTCAAGCCAGATTGTTTCATTTTCCTGTACAAAAAGCTTTGCAACACACATATCCGCACCTGAAGCCGACAGGTCAACACTCATAACCGAGCCTTGAAAATATAAGTTTTGTTTTTCATATTCTAAATTTATTGCTTTATCAATAGAATTTGAGGATAAAAGAAATTCATTATTATTTTGCATAGGATACCCGAGCCATATATGGTTATAATCGTTTACATTAGTATTTTTGGAAACTTCCGCCTCGTTTAATATTTTTTTATCGACATAAGGATTATCAAAATAATTAATATTAATATGCAGACAGTCATCCCTTTTCGCGCAAAAATTATAAACCGCATCAAATCTTGTATAACGGTTCATTGTAAAAATAATTACGGAATTTTTCTTCCTTATTGTCGGAATTATAATATCAAGCGTGGTTTTAGTTATGGCTTGCGCTTCATCTATCCAGAGAATATCAATACCTTCCAAACCTTTAATATTGACACTTCCCTGCTCCCTAAAACCTTTAAAAAATATTTTTGAACCCGTCTGATTATTAATCAGATAATCTCTTTTTATTTCATAGGAAAGATTATATTGCTCAATTAAATCGGTAAATACGGTTTTTACGGATTCATTTATTGAATTTTGAATTTCTCTTCCGCAGCAAATCCTAACGTGTCTTGTTTCTGCAATATACAAAAGAAACCTTGCCGTACTTTGCGTTTTTCCGCTTGCACGTCCGCCCTCAAGAAGAAAATAGGAATAATCGTTAAATTTAAAAATAAAAGGATACAGTTTTGGCGGGATTTTTAAAATATCGGGTAATTTAATTTGCATACATTTGTTTTGTTTATGTGAGTTTTTCAATTACTTTCTCTTTTGCTATCACGACGTCTGTATATGTTAGCAAGTATGGCTCCTGATATATTATGCCAAACGGAAAATATTGCTCCCGGTACCGCCGCTTCGGGAGTTGTTGGAAACGTAGTATTTGCAAGGCTTACTGCAAGTCCTGAATTTTGCATACCGATTTCTATTGAAAAAGCTTTTATTTTAGCATTATTTAGTTTTAATAGTTTTCCTGCAAAAAATCCTATTATATATCCTGATATATTATGAAGAATAACTATTAAAAGTATTATGCCTCCTGCCGATAAAATCTTTTCGGCATTATGCGAAACAACCGATGCAATAACAAAACTTATTGCAATGACGGAAATTGCAGGTAATATTCCGGTAATTTTCTTTGTAAAATCCGAAAAAAACTTATTAACAATAATTCCAAGTATTACGGGCACTAAAATAACGTTTATAATTCCTGTAAACATTGCCCAAACATTTGTTTCAACGGTAGTTTTAAGCATTAAATACGTAATTAAAGGGGTTAAAACAGGTGATAATAAAGTATTTACGCTTGTCATGCATACCGATAGAGCAACATCCCCTTTTGATAAATAAGTAATAACATTACTTGCGGTTCCTCCGGGGCAAGCTCCGACAAGAATTACTCCTGCCGTTAATGCAAAATCCAAATGAAATAAACGGCTTAAGCCAAAAGCCAAAAGAGGCATTACTAAATATTGAGAAGCTGCTCCGCAAAATATTTCTTTCGGATGAGAAAAAACCGGAATAAAGTCATCGGATTTTAGTGTCAAACCCATTCCAAACATTATAACCATCAATAAATAATTTATACAGGAAGTTTTTATCCACAAAAAATTATTTGGAAACAACAATGAAAAAAGTGCAATTAGTAAAACTATAATTGCTATGTGTTTTCCGATAAATTCCGATATTTTAATCATCTTACCCATACGATATCTTATCCGTAGAAGCTATTTAGCGTGTTAATAAGCTGCAAATAAACTTATGTAACCGGTTAATTATAACATAGAGTTAATTTGTGAAAAAGAACTAAATATCAGGCGGAAGGTTTTATTTTTCCTGATGATACCGGTATTCATCAGGGATTTTGAGAGAAAGTATCGCAAGTTCTACATTTTAGTCGGAAGATTTGGATTTATTTAACAATTTTTTATACAAATCCTTGTAAAATTCAATACTAAAGAAATATCCGATTTGTTTGAATGGTGTTGGTATTGTATTAGCCAAGCCGTTAAAGAATTTGAATATAATAAAACAAGGTAAAACTACTAAAAATATTTCAAGATGATTGGAAAATGTAATTTTAAAAGGA
>CADBOZ010000131.1 GCA_902796515.1 uncultured bacterium
AAAAGAGGATAAAAATATGGATTTAATGATTAACGCAATAATGCAGGATTGGCTGGTTTTAACACCTATTTTCCTTTGCTCGATTTTGGTTGTTTATGTAGTTATAGACAGAATGCTGTACTATAAGAAAAACGAAAGAAATATATCGGAATTTATTCCGACTTTGCAAAAAGCACTTGTAAAAAATAACATCGGAGCTGCTCAAAGAATGTCTGTACAGCTCGGAGGAATTATTTCCGAAATGGTTGATGAAGCCTTAAGAATATATACCGAACAAAAAGCAGGCTTTTCAAGAGCATATGACATATCATCATCACTTGCTACAAGAAAGCTTGAAAGACACCTTACAATACTCGGTACAATTGGCGGCGTAGCGCCATTTTTAGGCTTATTCGGTACGGTAGTCAGAATATTATACACATTTCAGGATTTAGCAACTCAAGGCAATCAATCAGCAGCGGTTGCAACGGGTATAGCATCAGCGTTAATCGCAACAGCTCTTGGTCTTGGAGTTGCAATACTTGCCGTTGTAATGTTTAACTATTTTCAAACGGTTGTATCCCGTTTTGAATCTGATTTTAAATTAATCAAGCTTGTATTTTTAAGCTTTATCGACTCTGATGAAGAAGTAAATGTTGCAAACGATAATTCAATTGCTCTTTAATATTTGAGGATTAAAAATGATTTCAACATCACAAACGGATGACGGAAGAAAAAAGACATTCAACGAAATAAATATTACTCCTTTAACGGATATTTTTCTTGTACTCTTAATAATCATGATGGTTATTGCGCCGAGCTTTCAAAGTATGGATAACAATATATCCATGCCGGAAATAAACTCGGGAACAGGCATTGAAACAAAAAACGCAACCGTTTCAATAACTAAAAACGGCGAATTTTTTGTAAACGACACAAGAGTCAATGAAAATAATCTTGAAAATAATCTCTTATCACTCACAAAAGAGTCTGAAACAAAAGAGGTTGTTGTAAGAGCGGACAAAGAAACAAAAAGCTCCGAAATAATGAAAGTTATGAAAGCTGCTCAAAACGCAGGTTTTGAAAAACTCATTGTAGCGGGTGAACCGCTGACAAGGAAAGAACAAAGAAATCTTGAAGAAGCAAATAAAGAGGAGGTTGACGGTTAATGAAAAGACAAACATTTAACGACATAAACATCACTCCTTTGACGGACATTTTTCTTGTACTTTTAATTCTTATGATGGTTATTGCGCCGATTTTGGATCAACAGGGTTTATCCCTTGCGGTACCTGAATTTGTTGAGCAAAATCAAGATAATAAAGATGCAAAACTTCTTACCGTTCAAGTTACAAGCGACAACAGATATTTAATTAACGATGAGCAGGTTGATGAATTTAATCTGTCCGAAATAATTAAATCCAAAATGGAAGCCTATCCGGACGGACTGTTAATTCAGGCAAGCGGTGAGTCCAGCCACCAAAACGTTGTCAAATTGATGGATAACGCAAGAAGTGCAGGGGTAAAAAGTATTTCAATAGTTGAATTATAATGATATATTATAAAAAAACACTGTTAGGAATTTTAAAAAGAAAGCTGAGAAGTTTATTTGACAATAACTTTTCCGACGGATGTGTTTTTTTATCTTTTTTAAATTTTAAAAAAGCAGGCATTTTCTTTTGCTTGTTTTTTTTAGTTTTATATTTAATCTATTTATTTTTATTTCCCGTCTATGTAAATGAAGATAATACGGAAAAAATAATAAACGATTATTTATTGAAGGATTCAAAACTATCGCTTGATATTGAAGATTTAAAGGTAAAGCCCGATTATAAGTTTGACATAAGCATTAAAGCAAAAAATATTAAACTGGCTCATCCCGAAAATAAAAATTTCATAGTTGCAGACAATTTTAATGCGGATATAAATATTCTGAGTCTGTTAATTAAAAAAATTGATTTCAATAAAATTTCCGCAAAAAATCTCCATATTAATCTTATATTTAAAAATAATAAATACACTTGTTTTGATTATATTGATTTTAATAAACTAAACAACAAAGGCAAAAGCTTTAGCATAAAAAACATAAGATTTAGCTCTAAAAATATGGATTTAAAGCTGACAGATAAAGATATTAATAAAGAGTTTAATATTTATTTTTCCGATTTCGGTCTTTATTCAACATCATTGGTGGATAGTAACATTAAAGATTTTAAAATTATATCAAAAGGAAAAATCAATTCACCCGAAAACAAAATTGCGGATTTCAACATCAATCTGATACTTAAAACCAAACAGGAAGATATTATCAAATCTTTAAATAAACTTAAAAACGTCAACTACAACCCTTTAAGGTATCCTTCGGAATATAATTTTTATGCGGATATCAATACGGATTTAAAAATTAATTTTTTAAATCCGAACAAAATGTATGACGGAAAAATAAAATTAAATAATTATAAATTTAAAGTAAATAATTTTGATATACCGAAAAACAATGCTCTTGTAACTTTTAGCGGAAACAAGCTGTATTCCGTTCTTGATTTTAACTTTATCAAAAACCAGTTTGTTAAAATAAAACTTAATGCGGATATTTCAAAAAACAAGTATATTGAGGCAAATATAAACTCAAGCGAGCTAAATCTTAAAGAAGTAAATGAAGTCTTAAGCGCACTGTCTAAAATATTTAACATTAAGTCGCTATATGGTATAAATCTTGACGGCAGCGCCAATATTAATATGTTCATAAAAAGTAACTTTAAGACAATTACTTCAAGCGGACGTTTAATAATAAAAAACGCTTCACTGACAGACAAGAAAAATAAAATAAAACTCCAAAATATTAATTCTTCAATAGATTTTGCCGATAATAACATAAATATCAAAGATACTTTTATGTATTTTGATAAAGCAAAATTTCACCTGACAGGAATTATCGACAGCAAAACAAATATCAATCTTAAAATAAATTCCGAACCCTTCGGAGCTTTTGAATTTTTAAATCTGGCAAAAGAAGTTCCTCTTTTATCAAGTTTAATACCCGAATTAAAAGACTATATTTTCAAAAGCGGAATACTAAAAATAAACTGTGAAATCAAAGGAAAACTATCCGAACCCGTAATAAAAATAAACTCTGCAATTGATAATTTTAAAATCTTTGTTAAATCAAAAAATATCGAGCTTCTATGCAAAAATATTATTATTAATGCAACACCCGATGTTACGGATAAAAACGGGATAAATATAACGTTAAATAATATCCTTATAAACAAACAAAACTATAAACTTACAATTCCAAAATTAAAGCTAAAACTTGATAAAAACAACGTAACGGCCGAAAAAACCGGAGGAGTATTTGAAAATATTCCGTTTGATTTTAATTTTGAAATAGAAAATTATAAAAAGAACCCGTTGGCTAAGGTCAAAGTAACATCATTTTTGCCTTCGAATAATGACTTTATTAAAATAACATCGCATCAAAACCCGTTATTTACGGCGGATATTGTATTTAAAAACAATAATTTGCATATCAATAAAGCGGAAATTCAATCATCAAATAAACCGATAACTCTGATATCGGGTGATATTATCAGTTCAAACGATGCAAAGAGCTTTGATTTTAAAAATATAGTAATTGAAATACCCGAAAAAATTGAAATAATTTTAAGGTGCATAAACAATACCCGACTTTCACTTAAAGGGAAACTTTTAATAAAAGGAAACAGTCTGCATCCGCAGATAGACGGAAATTTAAACCTGTACAATATCATATGTTCTCAATACGGCATTAAAATTAAAGATTTAATTTTAAATCTCAATAATTCAAGTTTTTATTTAAACACTGCAAATGCCGAAATATTTAATCAGGATTTTGATATCGTTACAAACGGAAGCTTTAATAATAAAAAGCTGATTCTCGACAATTTATACATCTTATCATCCTATCTTGATATTGAAAAATTTACCGAATATTTAAATAAATTTAAAAAACCGGATAATTTCCTTGAAATTAAAACGCTTAACGGAACAATCTCGTCTTTAAATATCTTTAATACGATTTTTAATGATTTTACATTTAACGGCAGTTTAAACAATGACACTTTAAAAATAGATAATTTTAAAGTAAACGGTTTTAACGGCGTAATTTCCGGAAGCTCCGTTATTAACCTGTCCACACTCAATTTAAAATCTGATTTAATATTAAAAGAAATAAGCGTAAGACATTTTCTAAGCAAACTTAAGACTATAGCAAACTTCTCAATTGCGGTAAGCGGAAAATTAAGCTCTCTTATTCAAATTGAAACCAATTTAAACAATATTGAGCCCGACAGTCTTGTTAAAAAGTCAAAAATATACACAAAATTCAATATAGATAACGGCGAACTTGCACAATTTGCAAAACTTGAAAGACTTCTTCAGGCAGGAAACATACTATCTCAAAGTATTTTAAAGTTATCACTTAATTCCGTTATTTCAACTATATCTTCCAAAAATACGGGTGACTTTAAAACTATTGAAGGCACTATAAAAACGGATAACGGACTTGCAAATATACAATATATTAAAACTCAAGGTTCAAACATGAGTTTATATCTTACTGGGACACATAATTTCTTAACCGAAAATACAAATCTTGATATTTTCGGAAGAGTGCCCGTAAGTATTGTCAGTATACTAGGAAATATAGGGAAATTTAATGCTCAATCCATAGTGGATAAAATGGATAAAGATACAAAAGATATTATTGATTCCATTACTGCTTCACCGTTTGAAAAAATGATGACAACACAAATTCCCGAAGAAAAATTATCAAAAATCCCGCCTCTTGCATACGGCACAGGCATTCAAACAAGGGAATTCACGGCAATTATAAACGGTAAAATTAACGATAATTCATCTATAAAATATTTCAAATGGAATTCAAATCAATAGTTTTTAAATTTTAGTACTTTTATTTTTTTAAACATAAAGTTCTAATCCGAAAAATTGAGATTTTTCACAAAGGGTACATATTTTAACCTATTTTTTAAAAATTTCAAGTTTTTGTAAAATTTTATGAAGCCAAAATCTTGACCGCAATACTTTAGCCCGTATAATTGTTAAAGTCTGATAAAATGTTGCATTATGGCAAAATATCGGGTTAACGGCAAAAACGTTATAAGATACGAATTAATGCATAATTCAGAAAAAATTATTGTAATTACATATATTTAGAGGTACTTAGATGACAACAACAACAAAAGCAAGCCGTGTTACTCCTCAAGGAATTCCGGGAACCCGTCTTACGGATTTACCCGATTTGATTGAAATTCAGAAGAAATCATTTGAAAACTTCTTAAAAGAAGGTTTAAAAGAAGAACTTCTGTCATTCAGCCCGATTAAGGATTACACAGGCAGATTAGAACTTCACTTCTTGCCGAACTATACTTTTGATAAACCAAAATACACTATAGAAGAAGCAAGAATTCATGATGCAACTTATGCAAAACAATTGCGTGTTATGATGCGTCTTGTTAACCGTGATAGCGGCGAAATTAAAGAACAGGAAGTTTATATTGGCGATATACCAACAATGACCGATAAAGGTACATTCATTGTAAACGGTGCAGAACGTGTTATCGTTTCACAAATTGTTCGTTCACCCGGTATATATTACAAAAAAGAAGTATCTCCAACAGGAAAACGTTTATATAATGCAACTCTTATACCAAACAGGGGCGCATGGTTAAAAATAGAAACGGACTCAAACGATTTAGTTTATGTAAAAATCGATAAAAACAGAAAGATATTAGCAACAACATTATTAAAAGCTTTAGGCATCACGCCTGTTGAAATGGAATCTTTATTCACACACTTTGATTTTCTAAAGAAAACACTTGAAAAAGATACAGCAAACACAACAGATGAAGCACTTGTTGAAGTTTATAAAAAGTTAAGACCCGGCGACCCTGCAACTCCCGCAGGCGGACGTTCAATATTGGAAGCTCGTTTCTTTGATGAAAAGAAATACGATATCGGTCGTGTAGGTCGTTATAAATTAAACAAAAAATTAGGTTTAAACTTGCCTGAAACTCAAAGAACAATAACTATTCAAGATATTGTTGCAGGTATTGAATATTTAATTAACTTAACATACGACGAAGGAACATTAGACGATATCGACCACTTAGGAAACAGACGTATTCGTTCTGTTGGTGAACTTCTTCAAAACCAATTCAGAGTTGGTCTTTCAAGAATTGAAAGAATAGTTAAAGAAAGAATGACTTTACAAGATTCCGAAACTCTGACACCTCTTAATCTTTTAAACACAAAACCGTTGGTTGCTTCGTTAAAAGAATTCTTTGGAAGTTCGCAATTATCGCAATTTATGGATCAAACAAATCCTCTTGCAGAATTAACACATAAACGTCGTATTTCGGCATTAGGCCCCGGCGGTTTAATGAGAGAAAGAGCAGGTTTTGCGGTTCGTGATATTCATCCTTCGCACTACGGAAGACTTTGTCCTGTAGAAACACCTGAAGGCCCGAACGCAGGTTTGATTAACTCATTAGCAACACATGCAAGAGTTAATGACTATGGATTTGTAGAAACTCCGTTCTTTGTTGTTAAAGACGGTCAGGTAACAAACGAAGTTCACTACCTGACAGCAGATGAAGACGAAAACTACCGTGTAGCACCTGCTGATATTGAACTTACAAAAGACAGAAAGATTAAAGACCCGTACGTTCCTATTCGTTACAGATCGGAATTTACAATGGGCGAATCAACAAAAGTCGACTATGTCGGTGTTTCACCAATTCAAATTATTTCGGTTGCAACATCTCTTATTCCGTTTATCGAACACGATGACGCTAACCGTGCATTAATGGGTTCAAACATGCAACGTCAAGCAGTACCTCTACTTGTTACACAACGTCCTGTTGTAGGTACGGGTCTTGAAGGACGTGTAGCTAAAGACTCAGGAATGGTTGCGGTTTCGACTGTTGACGGTACGGTTGTAAAAGTAATGGGTGAAGAAATTCATATTAAAGATAAAAAAGGTGACATTCACCAATATCAACTTTTAAAATATGTTCGTTCGAACCAGGATACTTGCATTAACCAGAAACCTATTGTAAGAGAAGGGGATGAAGTTAAAGCCGGAGATGTTATAGCAGACGGCGCTTCAACAAATATGGGAGAACTTTCACTCGGTAAAAACGTGCTTGTTGCATATATGCCGTGGGAAGGCTATAACTACGAAGATGCTATCCTGCTTAATGAAAGATTAATATATGATGATGTATTTACTTCATTACATATTGAAAAATTAGAAATTGACGCCCGTCAAACAAAACTCGGCCCCGAAGAAATTACCCGTGAAATTCCGAATGTTTCGGAAGATTCCATCAGACACCTTGACGAAAGAGGTATTGTAAGAATAGGTGCAAGAGTTTATGCCGATGATGTTTTAGTTGGTAAAATCACACCAAAAGGCGAAAGCGAACATCCGCCGGAAGAAAAATTACTTCGTGCAATATTTGCGGAAAAAGCAAGAGATGTAAAAGATAATTCACTTCGTGTTCCTCACGGTGAAGGCGGTCGTGTAGTCGATGTTAAAGTATTTGACAGAGAAAAAGGCGACGAACTTCCCCCGGGAGCAAATACTGTTATCAGAGTTTATATTGCACAAAAACGTAAAGTATCCGTTGGTGATAAACTTTCAGGTCGTCACGGTAACAAAGGTATTGTTTCAAGAATATTACCAAAAGAAGACATGCCGTTCTTACCGGACGGAACACCGATTGATATTGTATTAAATCCTCTGGGTGTTCCTTCACGTATGAACGTAGGACAAACTTACGAACACTTACTCGGTTTGGCTGCTTACCTAACAGGAAATCACTACGAGTCACCTCTGTTTGATGAAATGTACGGAGCAAACCAATCCGAAATTAATACCAAAGCGGAACTGTTAAAAGGTATTAAAGAAAAGGGAATAGACTGGGTAGGCGAAGACGGTAAAGTAACATTATATGACGGAAGAACGGGTGAACCGTTTGATGAACTGATTGCAGTCGGCATCTCATATATACTTAAACTTGTCCACCTTGTTGATGATAAAATTCACGCACGTTCAACAGGCCCATACTCATTAGTTACACAACAACCGTTAGGCGGTAAAGCACAATTCGGCGGTCAAAGATTTGGTGAAATGGAAGTTTGGGCACTTGAAGCATATGGTGCGGCATACACCCTTCAAGAAATGTTGACAATCAAATCAGATGATGTTAACGGAAGAAGCAGAGCTTATGAAGCCATAGTTAAGGGTGACAATATTCCTCGTCCGGGTATACCGGAATCATTCAAAGTACTTGTAAGAGAACTTCAGAGTATCGGTCTTGATATTGCTGTTTCTAAAAAAGGCGGCGAAGAAGTTGACTTGATGTCTGATACGGATGACCTTAGAAAATCCGCTCCGAAAAGAGTATTGTCAGATATTGATTCAGAATTATTAAATATCGACTTTTTCGACACAAGTGCTACTTTTAAAGACTAGTAAATTTAAGAAGATTAATTAAATCAAAGGAGAATAAATGTCTACAAGTATTGATTATTTTGATTATATAAGAATTTCAATAGCTTCGCCCGAAAGA
>CADBOZ010000132.1 GCA_902796515.1 uncultured bacterium
ACGACAGGTTCAACACTTGATGCAAATAAGAAAAATGCACTTAGTTTTTTAGGTAAAACCTATGAAGATTTATCAGGTATGACTGCTACAATAGAAAATAAAAATCTTATCTTAAGTTATTCGGATAAGACTATAACTGTTAAAAATTATACGGGTATAAAATATTTTGTAACGACAGATAAAGTAACTGATATAATATCAAACGGTTTTATAACAAATAATGTTAATTTTAATCAAAGTTTAAATATAAAAAACGGCGTTGTAAATGATTTAAGTAAATACTCTGATATAATCTCCGCAAGCTCTCTTGCAAATCCTATTAAAGTAATCAAGGATAAACAAGGAAATATAACTTCTAAAATTGGAGTAACAATAAAATCAGGGGACGGTAATGATACAATTACAGGTTCAAGCTTTAACGATACGATAACGGCAGGTAAAGGCGAAAATACTCTTGATTATTCAAGTTATACAGGGGATAAGGCTTTTGGAGATGATACAATCAACCTTACAAAAGGCGAAACCTTAAATATTACAGGGCTTGATTTTACAGACATTGATGCTGATAAAAGATTTACACAGGGCAGCAATAAAAATGATTTACTTGTTACAACAAAATACGGTACAATCACTCTTAAAAACTATTTAACAAAAGAACTCGGTGCAACAGTTACAATAACAAGCACTACTCCAAATGAGACAATAAACCTTTCAAATGACGGTAAAATGGAAGTTATTGGAGTATCTAATTATTTTGCAATGACAGGACAAAAAGTTAAAGCAAAATATACGGGTACGGCTTTAGCTGACAGGGTTGATGGTGCAAATCTTGAAACTCCGACAGCTGTTAAGAAAATAAAAGGCGAGGAAGTTAAAATCGGTGTTACCGTAAATACGGGTGCAGGTAATGATGTTATCACAAGTTCAAAATTCAATGACACAATAACGGCAGGAATAGGACAGAATACGATAGACTATACAGGTTTTGAGAGCGAATTTGGGGATGATGTTATTAATCTTACCAAAGGTGAAACTTTAAATTTAACTCTTACAGGCTTAACTGCTGCATATTCTAAAGGTAAAAACGCAAATGATTTATTAATTACGACAGAAAAAGGTACAATAACTTTAAAAAATTACTTAACTAAAAATTTAGGTGCTGAAGTTATAGTAAACGGAACTAATTTAAACAAAATTCCTCTATCTATTAACACTTCAACAGTTACGTCAGAAGGTGCTTTTAAAAACGGAAAATTCCAAAAAACAACGGCTCTTGCAGATAGCGTTGATGCAAGCGGTTTAACTACTGCAATTAAAACAACAAAAGATAAAAAGGGTAATATAATTTCCGAAACGGGTGTAACAATAAATACCGGTTTTGGAGATGATAAAATTACGGGTTCAAAATTCAATGATACAATAACAGGCGGAGTCGGAACAAATACAATTATTATTAAAAATGAAACCTTTGGGGTTGATACAATCAATTTAACCAAAGATGAAAATTTAATCCTTGATTTATCTGCATATACAACAATTACTTCTGCTGATGATTTAAAGGGAAAAGTAAAAGTTAATGGTGCTAATCTTGAAATTAATCTTGGAAACGGAACGATTATCTTAAAAAATTATGGTAAATCTGATGTTACGGGTTTAAATGGTTCGGTTAAAGTAAAATTATCAAACAGTTTAGAAGTAGATTTAAGTACGGCTGATATTTTAACTTATGACAGTTCGTCATTTAAAAACGGAAAATTTGCAGGTTCAAGATTTGGTGAAACGATTGACGCAACAAATATTTATCGAAACGCAAACATCTCAGGCGGAGCAGGATATAATAATATAACAGGAACAAACGGATTTAATGATGTTATAACCGGAGGAAATGACGGAAATAAAATAGTTGCAGGCAATGGAAACAAAACAATTACAACAGGTAGCGGTAATGACATTATTTCAGTTACGGGCAGCGGCACTCATACTGTTAAAACAGGAAACGGAATAAATACCGTTACAATATCAGGAAGCGGAAAAACTACCGTTACGGGAGGAGGTGAAGCAGATACAATATTAATCGGTCAAAATTCGGATGTTACAAACATAAACGCAGGAAACGGAAGAAATAATATAACCGTATCAAATTCAGGTAATAACACTATCGTAACAGGTGTTGATGATGATACTATTACAATAAACGGTAATACTTCAACAACAAATATTAAAGCAGGGGCAGGCGAAAATACTATTGTTATAAATAACAGTGAAGCCTTTGGAAATATCATTTTAAACGAAGAAAAGAAAAATGCCGTTAATGTTATTAAATTTACTCAAGATATAAGTTCTTATGCGTTTTTAAAAGAAAATAAAAATTTAGTAATAAAAGATGAAAATTCTTCTATAATAATTAACGACTATTTTCAAACCAGAACAGATAAAACAAAATTTGCCGATATTACATTTAAAATTGGTGATACTTTGTACACCATACCGGAAAACAAAATCAAAGAACTTCAAAAAGGTTTAATTGAAGGAGATAATGAGGCAAATACTTTATACGGAAGCAGTACAAATGATAAAATATATGGTCGTGGCGGAAATGATACCATCTATGGCGGAGCTGGAAATGACGTTATAGAGGGTAATGAAGATAATGACATTATCTATGGCGAAGCTGGAAACGATAAAATTTTTGGTAATGAAGGTAATGATTCATTATTCGGCGGAGAAGGTAATGATACAATATCGGGCGGATCGGGCTCTGATACGATAAATGGCGGATTAGGTACAAACATTATTAACTTTAATATCGGAGATGGTGAAGATATAATTGAAGATGGAAAAGGAGTTGATACTCTTGTATTTGATAAAAGTATACAATTAACAAAAGATAATTTTAAATATGTAAATGATGCCGATTTAGTTATTACATATAGCGATAATGACAAAATAACCCTAAAAGACTATACAACAGACCACAGCGTTAAATATATTCAAATCGGCAATTCTAAAAAATCTATTGAAAATTATCTTCCGGAACCTAAAACTTTTGAAGTGGCAGGAGCAAATCTTGTAACAGGAACAGATAACGCTGATAATCTTAAAGTTGTTTCAAATATTACAAATAGAATTTTTGCTGCTGACGGCAATGATACGATTACAACAGCAGGAAGTCAATGGAATACAAGCTATATCTACGGCGGAAAAGGTGATGATACAATCACATCAGGAATAGGTCAAGATATAATCTTTGGCGGCGGCGGAGAAAATACGATTATTTTCGCTAAAGGCTCAGGTGCCAACCAAATAGAAGGTGAAGGCGAACATAATACCATTGTGTTTAGTGATCTTGGCAGTTTAGATAATCTCAAATTTACTATGGGTGAACAAAATGCTTATATGTATATTTCAGATTTGTATATAAGCGGTTACGGTAATAATACAGATTCTGTTAAGATTACAAGTTTCTTTAACCTTGAAGGATATGATTATTCTAAATACATTGTAAAAGATAAAAACGGAAATTCTGATACATTATACAATTTGCTCTCTAAATCCGATATTAAAAATAAATATTTTACGGGGACTTAT
>CADBOZ010000133.1 GCA_902796515.1 uncultured bacterium
AATTTCGGCAGAGTTACAAGAATTTCATTTTCGGATTTCAGGCTTATTTTTATTGATTTAGAAAAAGTGTTCTTTTTGTATTTTACCCTATATCCCTCTTTTTCTTCCTCCTTTAAAAAATTAGTCATGGTTTTCTTCTTTAAATATTTTTAGATGTCTTTCTTTTCCTTCACCGATGCTTATCGACCTGTATCCGTGTGCGTCGACAAGCTCATGCTGAAGTTTTCTTACTATTTTTTCCTGCGGTTGAAGTTCAACGGTTTCAGCTCCTTCGGACAACTTTGCAATAGCAGCGTTTGTTTCATCTAACGCCAGCTCTGTTGCATCTTTATAGTTTGAAAGTTTATTTATGTTCTGGTCTTCCTGAGTTAAATTTAAAGCTTCTTTTAGAGCTCTTTGGATTTGACTCATGGAATTTGTTCTTACAAAAAATACGGGCAGACGATATTCATTTGCCGTTGCAAGAATTTTTGTTCCGCCTTTTGCAAAATTCTTATGTGCAATAACAAAATCCGCCTCTTCGACATTTCTTACAATTGCCGCATCTATATCGAGTCTTTCAATAATTTTATCTACGATTGACCTTGAAACTGCGTAAATATAGATTTTTTTATGTTTTTTATTTTCCGAAATATATTTTTGTCTGTTAAATGAAAAACTAAGCGGTGATTTATTGCTTTCAACAACTTTGCTTTCCAATTCTTCAACTTTTTTCAGTATATCCGTTTCGTTGTTTTTGCTTTTATAATTCCCGTCAACCTTTCTGATTTCCGGTGTAATCGGCCAGCCTCTTAATATGTAGTCTACGGCCTCCGCTGAATCTTTATATACCGCAAGCGTATTTCTGTCAATTATTTCAATTACAATATCAAATGTGGGCTGTTTTTGTCTTTCAAGGACGGTTTTTTGTGAACCTCTGTGTTTTGCTTCGTCATCCCCTAATGTAACCGTGTCAATTCCTCCGATTAAATCGGACAGTGTCGGATTTTTTATAAGGTTGTCAAGAGTGTTACCATGCGCCGTAGCTATGAGCATGACTCCGCGTTCCGCAATCGTTCTTGCGGCAGCAGCTTCAAGCTCCGTTCCTATTTCATCAACAACTATGACTTCGGGTGTATGGTTTTCAACTGCTTCAATCATGATGTCTTTTTGAAATTCAGGTTGAGAAACTTGCATTCTTCTTGCTTTTCCGATAGCAGGATGCGCAACGTCCCCGTCGCCTGCTATTTCATTTGACGTATCAACGACAACTACACGCTTTCCGAGTTCATCCGCCATTAAACGCGTGATTTCTCTTAATTTTGTTGTTTTACCTACTCCGGGTCGGCCAAGAAACAGTATAGATTTGTTTTGTATAACAAAATCTTTGATGCATTCAATCGTACCCGTTATAACGCGTCCTATTCTGCATGTTAATCCGACTATTTTTCCTTGTCTGTTTCTTATTGCACTGATTCTGTGCAAGGTTCCCGCAATTCCCGAACGGTTGTCGGAAGTGAATTCCGGAAGCTGTTTTGTAATATAGTCTAAATCTTCTCTTGTGATATTGTCATTGCCGAGCGATAAAATTTTTCCGTTCCCGAGTCTGATTTCGGGAATTCTTCCTATGTCAAGCACAATTTCAATCGCATCATCCAGTAACCCCTCTTGTATGTTTCTCTTTATCTTGAGAGGCAGGACTTCTATTAATTTTTCAATGTCGTTTTGGAATTGTACTTCGCTCATTTTCCTTCACCCTTATATTCTTTATTATAATAATTCCCATAAAAAAGCAAATAAAAACAATATTTTTAACTTTTGAAACATCTCGAAATAATGTATTTATGACACTTTTAGATATTTACCAATATTTAACTTTATCATTAACAATATATCTTTGTCAAAAAGATAAATACATAAAATATTTTTTTGTGTTATATTTAGCATTATTAACTTGAGGAGAAAATAATTAATGGCACTTATTGACATACTTCTTAAAATATTCAAAGATCCCAATGTTAGAAAAATAAACAAGATAATGCCTATAGTTGACAGGATAAACGATTTGGAAGAAGAATTTTCAAAGTTATCCGATGATGAACTTAGGGCTAAAACCGCAGAATTTAAGGAGATTTTGTCAAAACGTCCGACATCAAATGATGTTGCCCAGGACAGAATATTAGAAAAGAAAGCACTTGATGATATTTTGCCTGAGGCTTTTGCAACAGTCAGAGAAGCGGGCAAACGTGTATTAAACTTAAGACATTTTGATGTTCAATTAATAGGCGGCATTTTTTTACATGAAGGACATATAGCGGAAATGAGAACAGGTGAAGGTAAAACACTTGTTGCTACTCTGCCCGCTTATTTGAATGCCCTTACGGGAAAAGGTGTGCATGTTGTTACGGTTAACGATTACCTTGCAAAACGTGAACGTGATTGGATGGGAAGAATTTACGAATTTTTGGGATTAACAGTTGGTGTAATCCTCTCGAGCGGTGAATATAACAGCTATGAAAATAAAAAAGCCGCATACAGATGCGATATTACCTACGGAACAAATAATGAATTCGGTTTCGATTATTTAAGAGATAATATGGCATCCGATGTAAACAGTCTTGTTCAAAGACCGTATAACTACGCAATTATTGATGAAGTTGATTCAATCTTAATTGATGAAGCAAGAACTCCGCTTATTATTTCCGGCAGACTGGAAAAATCTGCGGAAACATACAGACTTATGGCGGAAATTGCACCTAAATTAAAAAAAGATGTTGATTATGAAGTAGATGAAAAAAATAAAAATATTATCTACACCGAAGAAGGCGTTATCCATGCCGAAAAGCTTCTCGGGGTCGAAGAATTGTTTGATATGAAAACACAATATGCACACTATCTTCTTCAGGCTCTAAAAGCAAAAGAACTTTTTATTAAAGATACGGACTATGTAATTAAAAACAATGAAGTAATGATTGTTGATGAATTCACGGGACGTATTATGGAAGGAAGACGTTGGTCTGACGGACTCCATCAGTCTATTGAGGCAAAAGAAGGTGTTAAGATTCAAGACGAAACGCAAACGCTTGCTTCAATCACATTCCAAAATTTATTCAGATTGTATCCAAAACTTGCAGGTATGACCGGTACTGCCATGACCGAAGAGGCGGAATTTGGCAAAATATATAACTTGCAGGTAACACAAATTCCGACAAACAAAGAAGATGCAAGAATTAATTATCCGGATGTAATCTATAAAACCAAAGAAAAAAAATACGAATTTGTTGCAAAAGAAATTAAAGAAATGGCGAAAATCGGAAGACCGACTCTTGTTGGAACGATTTCAATTGAAAAGTCTGAATACCTGTCTTTGCTATTAAAGAAAATGGGCATTAAACACAATGTATTAAATGCAAAACATCACGAAAAAGAGGCTTATATAATAGCGCAGGCGGGAAGAAAAGGCGCTGTTACGATTGCAACAAATATGGCAGGACGCGGAACGGATATTTTGCTTGGCGGAAATGCAGAGTATATGGCAAAAGAAGAACTCGATAACAATAATATTACACCCGACAATCCGAATTATGAAGAATTAAAAAATCAGGCACTTGAAAAAGCAAGAGCAATTACCCAGAAAGAGCATGACGAGGTTGTTAAACTGGGAGGTTTGCATGTTATAGGTACGGAGCGTCACGAATCCCGTCGTATTGATAATCAATTAAGAGGTCGTGCTGCCCGTCAGGGTGACCCCGGTTCAACAAAGTTCTTCTTATCGCTTGAAGATGACTTGATGAGGATATTCGGCGGTGAAAAGATAGCAAAACTTATGACAATGCTTAATGTCGATGATAATACGGCTATTGAAAATGCCTTAATTACCCGTCAAATCAGTTCGGCTCAGAAAAAAGTTGAAACATATCATTTTGATATAAGAAAATCGGTTCTTGAATATGATGATGTTATGAACATTCAGCGTGAAAAATTCTATGCACAGAGAAAAAGAGTATTATTCCAGCAAAATTTATCCGATGATATCAAATTTATGATTGATAAAGAAACGGAAAGAATTTTAGCTCAATATATAAGCAAAGATATGTCGCCGCAGGAATATGTATATGACGATTTGGTTATGCTGAATAAAGAATTTGTAAGCGTATTTCCTCAGATAAAAGATGAAATCACTCCCGATAAAATCAAGGATTTAAGACCTCATGAAATATTAAGAAACCTAAAAGAACTTGCAAGTAAGTCTTATAAAATCTTTGAAGAAGAAACAATCGAAAACTTTAATTCCGTAATGACCAAGTACTACGGTAACGATTTTACCGTTCAGGAGCCGTATAAAGATGATAACATTGTAAGACACCTTGAAAGAGATATTTTACTTCAGGTTGTTGATGCTAAATGGATTGACCACCTCGGAAATATTGACATGTTAAAAGACTCGATAGGGCTTGTTGCATACGGTCAAAAAGATCCGCTGATTGAATATAAAAAAGAAGCATATAATCTCTTTAATTCACTTATGGCGGAAATTCAATCTGAAACGGTACGCCATATTTTAAGAGCAAGATTTGGTGTTCAAATTGTTGAGGAACAAGCTTAATCTTTATTGTTCATTGATTTTTGAAGCCACTGAGTAGCTCTTGTGCCGACAAGTAATTTTCCGTCGCGTCTTATACCGTACCCAAACGGTGCTTCACCTTTGTTTACTCCGTCTATATCAATACAAAAGACTTTGTAATACTGGTAAAAACCGTTAGTATCTTTTGTTGTAAAAGTTCCAAAATGGTCAGCCGCTCCGGGGTCAAACCATATAATGTCGTCCGGAGTTGTAAAGTAATTTACATTTGTTAAGTTGGTTACAGCTGCGCATTTTGTATCCAGTGTTGTCATTATTGTACTTAAAGCAGTGGTTGAACTTACGTATGGCGCGCTGACCTTTGATGTGGTTGAAGCGCAACTTTGCGACTTAACGGTGACAACATCGGCTAATGTTGTACAAAGGCTTGTTCCCGTCACTGTCGCTCCGTTTTTTAAAATGGCAAGATCGCCGTCTTTATAGTACGTATCGGAACCTGCAAGCTCTCTTATTATTACACTTAATGAATTATGTGCTTTTTTAAATTTCATTACATCTTCATTCGGCATAGAATCTACCGCAGATGGTATAAGTACCGCAAGAAGGACACCTATAACAACCAGTACAATTAACAGTTCCGCCAGAGTAAATGCTGATTTATTTTTATGCATGATTACATCCTCTATTTATGATAATTAATTCTATCCTATATTTTAAAAAGTGTAAACTTTTGCTAAGAAAAATAGTCTAAAAAGTGTCAATTTTTCATACTTTCCGTTTTTATAGTATCGTAAAATTATGATAAAAAATATCTCGGATAAATTCTCTAAAATAAGAAACGATATTGATGCTTCATCGGGTGTATTATTTAACGACAATGCCCGTGATTTCTTTTTGCGTGCTAATTCAAATTATTCGGATGCTGCGTCAAACCCTTTTGAAAAAAGTGAAAAAGAAACTAAAATTCAAGAATACTTTAACTCTAAATATTTTAAAATAAATTCAAAAATAAAAGATACGGTATACAGAATTACCGATAAAAACGGAGATATTAAAAACTTTATTGATGATACTATACTTGATTTTTCCGCTTCTGTTTCAAAATTTTATTACGATTCCGATTTTAAATTAAGCATAAATGATAACAGAGATTACTCTTTATCCAAAGATAAAAATATAAACATCCTTACGGTAAAAGGCGCTGATTATACCGCTCAAATTGAATTCACAAAAACTTCTTTTGTAAAAATTTCGGTAAGCAAAAATTTTAATGAAAAATCTATAATTTTCAGAAAACAAAATTTCCTTCAAAAAACATTTAATATTGCGGGCAATAACATAAAGAAATATGAAAAATTCGACTCTTCCGGCAATAAATTGGAAGAAGTTTATTTCAATAAATATAAAAAACCCGATAAATATGTTAAATTCAGAGCGGGTAAAAAAGAGTTTGAAATAACATTTGATGCCTCGGATTGGCAATATATGGCAGAAAAATCTTATAAAATTCCAAATGCTATTCCTCTTGAATATTGCGGCTATGATTTTTGTGAAAACGAAACGGAACGATTAAGTTTTCAATATGCAAGACCTTCAAAATACTTAGAATTTAATTCAAATACGGGAAAAATTATCAAAAGCTTTAATCTGCAAGGATTGTCTTCAATGGTTTCGAAATATGCTTTTTATAACAGCCTGACAGGGCAAGTGCTTGCTTTTGGAACTTTATAGTTTTATTGCTTCAAGATTTTTTCTTACTCTTTTGTCCGCTTCAAAAATATCTTCAATTGTCGGATTTGATATGTTTTTTGCTTTTTCGATTTGATTGTAAACTATATGTTCTATGTCTAAAAATTTAATTTCGTTGTTTAAGAACTTGTAAACCGCAACCTCGTTTGCCGCATTTAGTATGGCAGGCATAATACCGCCTGATATACCGCATTCAATTGTCAGTTTTAATAACGGAAATTTTTTAAAATCAGGTTCAAAAAATTCTAAAGTTTTGCCAAAAGGAACGAAACTTCCCGATTTAATACCTTCATGGCGTTTCGGATAAGTAAGAGCATATTGTATCGGAATATGCATTGAAGGAACTCCCATTTGCGCAAGAAATGAACCGTCAATAAACTCAACGCAGGAATGAACAAGGCTTTGCGGATGAATAACGACTTTAATATTTTCATAATTAAAATTATAAAGATGATGCGCTTCAATTACTTCTAAGCCTTTGTTTACCAGAGTTGAACAGTCAATTGTAATTTTTTTACCCATATTCCATCTGGGGTGTTTCAGCGCTTCCGTACTGGTAAAATTTTTCATATCTTCCCTTGAGCTGTTTAAAAAAGGCCCTCCGGATGCCGTTATCCATAAGTTTTTTGCATATTTATTATCGAATGTATTCATGCATTGAAGTATTGCTGAATGTTCCGAATCAATCGGAACTATGGGGGTTGAATATTTTCTTGCTTTTTCCATTACAATATCACCCGCCATAACAAGCGTTTCTTTGTTTGCAAGAGCGATTGTTTTTTGATTTTCAATTGCTTTTAATACCGCTTTAACACTTATTATTCCGCTTGTTGCAACAACAAGAATATCATACTTATTTTCCTTAACTATTTGAAGAAGTCCTTCTTCTCCAAAATAAACCGATAAATCAGGAAATGCACTGTTTATTTCTTTGGCATCTTCTTGATTTTGAACACATACAACCTTCGGATTATATTTTTTTATTTGTTCAATCAACAGTTTAATATTTTTTCCGCAGGTTAAGCCCAAAATTGAAAAATCATTAAGTTTTTCCGTAACTTCAAGAGTTTGTTTTCCTATTGAACCTGTAGAACCGAATATAACAACATTTTTCATGATTAATTATTTTCTTTTAATTTGTCTTTTCTGATGAAATCACACATTTCATTAAGTCTTAAATCTTCAGTTTTTTGAATAAATTCGTTGATATCTTTTACCTTGCCGAGTTTTAATGCTGTTTCATACATTAAAACGCAATCATTGCACAATCTGTATTTTGAATATTGAATAGAACCGGCAAGAGGCATATCTTTGGCGCATGCGCTGCAGCAAAAAAGTTCAAATTCGCTGTCAGGATTTTCTTCAATATCATCCAGCTTCATTTGATAAATTACTTGCTGCATATCGGAAATTATTTCTTCGTTATTTTCCATTTTCTTCCTTCAGACTTGTAAATATTCCTTGCATTATATTTTGAAAGTCTTGATTTTGCAGACATGATGCGCTTTTAAAAATTCTGTTTACCGGAAGATTTTTATCGTACCATCTTCTGTTGTAACTCTGATTGTATAATCCCAGAACTCTGTCCACGCCGATACTCAGCGGCGGTTCATCAAGCTCTCTTGTACTTTCTTTTATAACATCAATAATCTTTAACACTTCTCGCGCGATATCATAGTGAGATTGAAGTGAAAGTTTTTTTAA
>CADBOZ010000134.1 GCA_902796515.1 uncultured bacterium
ATTTCATCATTTACTGTTCTGATGAAGTTTTCCGGTGCTTTTCTTACTAAGAATTTCATAATATTGCTCCTTTCAATTTTCATTTCTCTTTACATTCTTATTATCACTCTGTTTTTAAAAAACTCTTGTTTTTTAATCAAAAATTAATTTTTAAAAGCGCACAAAAATCTCTAAAACACGGATGTTCTATGTGTTTTAACATAAAAGGTTAATTTTTGTTATTGCTCAACAGAAGTATTTTCCCGTAAAATATTACGGAAAGATTAATTTTTATTTTTTAAGTATCTTATGTCCGCTTAACCAAGCATACTGAATACAGTTCTTTTTATGTGACTTAAATAATATTTTAATAAAATTGATGAGATTTTAGAAGCAGGGTTATTGTATACTTCATCCACCTTTCCGCCATATGACTCTATTGTTTCGAAAACAAGTTCTTCCATTTGTTTTTGAATTACAAAGTCTTTAATATGAGGGCCTGCATTTTTCATAAAATATTGATAAACATAGTTTTTTGCTTTTGTTGAAGGTCGTTTTGCATATTTTTCATACAATTCTTCAAGTTTTTCAAAATCAGGTCTTTTATATATAGTAATAGAACTTGGCAATTCTTTTTCAATATCTGAATTATTTTCCGAAGGTTTTACATCAAAAACAAAAGGATACTCTTTTTGTTGATATAAAGCTTCAAGCATTTGATTTATATTTTTACTGCAATATATTAATTCGGAAAATTCCCCGTTTGAAGCTTCATCTATTATTTCTTTTGATGCTGTTTCTATTGCACGGAATATTAAACTAAATCCTTTATGATACGGAAGATTTCTTATTTTTTTTGCCGTTGCAGTCTGTTCTTCTTTTGTTGCTTTTCCTTTTAAACCTTTTATAAGCAGCTTGAAGTCTTTTTCTCCTTCAAAACCTTTTTCAAGAAATTCTGCGTAATTTTCAATATAGTTATTCGGATAATAAGGATAGCGGGTTTTAAATGCAAGTGTAAATTCTTCATGCAGAGTCAGCTTTTCTTTATTATCATTTTTTTGTTTATGTTTTGTCTTTTTAATTTCTTTTTTTCTTATTTCTGCAGTTTTTTCAACTTCTTGTATAAATTCGTCAAATCTTCCTTCTTCATCCGCCCGCCTTAAAGATTCATAAGAATTTGATATTTCTTCACCCAATCTTTGTGCACATTCGGGATTTTCTTGCCAAAAGGCTTTCATTACCGCACTTTGATAACTTGAATAAGTTTTTGTATCATATAAAACTTTTTCTATATTATAAATATTTTTATTTTTAAAAAATGCAGACATTTTTAAAATAACATCTTCAAGATGATTCCAGGCATTAATCATAATGTAATGCTGGAATGTACTTGCAGCTAAAAGTCTTTCTATAATTGCCTGTTTTTCTTCGGGAGTATAGTTATCCCATCTTTCCCTTGCTGATTGTTTTCTTTTTTCGCTTGTTTCTTTATTTTTAACACTTTTTTCTTTCGGTTCTCTTTTTAAACCGTCGATAAATTTATCTATTTTTTTATTTGTAGCCCTCTTTACTTTGGTATTTTCCGAATTATCATTGGTTTTGGTTCTTGATTTACCTTTTTGAATTTCAGCAATTCTTCTGCCTATTTCTTCACTGTAACCGGGTTTTGTATATCTTAGAGAAGTTAAATATTCCTTACTCGGCAATTGAATTCCAAGTGCTTCAAAAGTTGAATAAGCTATGTATTTTTTATCTTCTTTTTGGAATACGGGGTTTAAATCTTTATTTAAATCTTCATTTATTTCAGGTAAGCTTTTTGCTTCAAGAAAAATCTTCTTTAATAAATATACGGATAAGTCTTCACCTGTACTTAAAACTGTTTCACCGTATTCATCCAAATCTTTTTGCATAACTTTTATATCGTATAAAAGTCCTTTTGACGGTCTTGTTTTTTCAATCGGAACAAGATTTTGAAATAACGGCTCATCTTCAAAATAATCTTTAACATCTTTAATATTATCCGCTATAATTAAACCTTCAAATGCATTTACTAAAGCATCAATAGGTTCAACTCCATCTTTAGAATCAAGTAAATCTATATAATTTTTTAAGGTTAAAGGCATTCTTTCTTTATTAAATTCATAAAATCTTTCAAGTCCTTTATCTACTTTTGAAGTAAACATTAAATAATCATTGTATGAATAATTGTTCAAATTAATAGGATTTGAAAAAGTATTTGCTTGAATAAAATTTTGTTTTTGAGTTACTTTTTTGTAATTTAATCTACTATATAAAAAATCATTGTATATTTTCATTATCTAACCTAACCCTTTTTATTAAACTTTTTATTAATGGCGATATGATTTTATAAAACTTGTAAAGATAATTTTTTGATAATTTTTAATTAAAACATGGATTTATAGTAAAATATTATGGAGATATCATTTTTTTAAATAAGGAGAGAATAGTGAAGAAGTTTTTAATTATTTTTTCGATGATGTTGTTTAGCATATCTTATGCCGCAACTTCAACCACAAACTGGAACAGTGAAGCGGCGCTAAAAAGAGTAAACACAATCGGAGCAAAACTTTTAAAAGCAAACAACATTAATCACAATATCAAATTTACCGTGTCTGAAACGGATGATATCAATGCTTATGCTGATATCAATAAAGAAGTACACGTATACAAAGGACTTTTACAGTATGTAGATAATGATGAAGAGCTTGCGGGAGTAATCTCTCATGAAATGGGTCATATCATCAACGGACACTGCGCAAAACAGGGTATTTTAAATGCCGGTATTGCAACTGTTGCAAGTGCTGTTACGACAAATGAATATGCAAGTGCTATCGGTCAAACGCTTGCAGCAAGCAAAATTTCAAGAAACGACGAATTTGAAGCCGATATATCAGGTGTTGATATTATGACAAAAGCAGGCTACAATCCGCTTGCCATGATTTCTCTTTTAAACAAAATTTCGGGTAACTACCTTGATATTTTGGAATCTCACCCGAGCGGAGAAAAAAGATTAATGAATGTCTATAACTACATTGAATATAACTATCCCGCAAAAATTAAAACAGGCTTTAAGAGTGACTCTTATACAAAAGCACTTGCAGTAATTACACCAAATGTTGAAAAAAGAAAAGCAAGCAAATGGCAAACAGCAAAATACGAAAGACAACAAAAGAAACTGCTTGTTAAAAAGGAAAAAAGACTTAAAAAAATGCAGGGAACAAATACCGTTTGGGACGGCTATTTCACAACACTTCAATATTTAAGTGCGGGTGAACAATAAAATACTAAAAAAAGAAGCAGTTTTTAAACTGCTTCTTTTTTAACCTTCAATTTCTTCATACAAAGTATTTGCCATATTAACGGGAACATTTCCCTCCGGAATTACAAGCACTTTGTAGCTTTTTATAAAATTTTTATATTCTATTGAAATAACATCCCCGATTTTTAATTGTTTAGCAGGTTTTGCGGGATTGTTATTAACAAAAATTCTTGAACTGTCACAAACTTCGTTTGCAACTGTTCTTCTTTTTATTAATCTTGAAACTTTTAAAAATTTATCTAATCTCATAATTTATATTACCGTAACTTTAAAATCGGGATTTTTCTTTAATTTTTCTTCTATTTCTTCAAATTTTAAAAAGCCTTCCTGTGCTCCGAAATGTCCGCAAACGGAAGCCGAATTAACGGAAGCATAGAGAAGCGCTTTTTTGATATCCCCTTTAAATTTATCAAAAGTAGCGCAAAATGTTGAAGAAAAAGCATCTCCCGCACCTAATGTAGATACGACTCCGGCGGGATAAACAGGGCATATATAAGTATTTTTACCGTCGTAACAATATACGCCGTTTTTACCGTCCGTTATAACAACAATTGCTTCTGTTCCGCTTCTTAATGCTTTTAGCATTTCTAAAATATCGGGATGTATTTTTTCATGCGAATATTTAATTTCTTTTGTATCCGGTCGAACTTGAATTTTTGTTACAAGTGTTGCTTCTTCTTTGTTCATAACAACGATTTGAGCGGTTTGAAGAATTTTAGAAAAATATTTTGCACCTTTTTTAAGTGCGGTTGTTCCTGCGTTAATTGCGAGGTTGATTTTATTATCCTGACAGAATTTAGCAACAATATCAAGAATTTTATTACTGTCGCCCGAAAGCGGGGAAACATATACCCAGCGGGAATTTTTTAAGGCTTCAAAGTTTACTTCTTTTTCGCTTACGTGAGCATTTGCTCCCCTGTGCGCAAGAACCGTTCTATCCCCTTGAAAACTTACAAGAATGATTGAAAAACCCGTTAAATATTTTTCGGAATCAATTATATTCATAATATCAATTCCGGATTTTGCAAGCTTCAATTTGATTATGTTGTTTAATTCATCATTACCGAGTTTAATTATTGTTGAAGTTTTGCATCCGAGATTAGCAAAATTTGTTGCCGTATTAACTGCACCCCCTCCAAGGTTTTTAGAAAAGTCTGCGATTTCGGTTTTGGCTCCGTACGGAAATGACATAAATTCGCTTTTTTTCGCCGTCTGCAAAACCGTTACAATGCTTGCAGCATCCGATTGAATGAACACGTCCTGTGTAGCTGAGCCTATTGTTATAAAATCGTACATTTTTCCCCCTCATAATAATTTATATAGTATTATAATAATACTATATAATCGGTTGAGCGGGCATGAAATTAAAAAAACTTACCTTAAAAAATTTCAGAAACTATAAAAGTTTTGAATACGAATTTAAAAACAATAAAACTCTTATAATCGGGAAAAATGCTCAGGGAAAGACAAATATCCTTGAAGCAATTTATTATCTTTGTGCGCTGGATTCTTCAAGAATAAGGAAAGATTCCGAGTTAATTACATTTGATGAAGAATTAACAAAAATTACCGGAGTAACGGAAAAAAACGGAATGGAGCTTGAACTTGACATAACCGTTAATCCTCCCAAAAATAAAATTTTAAAAGTAAACGGAATTAAAAAAACAAAATCAAAAGATTTTTTACAAATTTTATCGGGAGTAAGTTTTTCGGTAAATGATTTGCTTTTGCTAAGAGGAGAGCCTGCCGACAGGAGAAAATGGCTTGACCTTGCAATTTATCAGGTATATCCCCTTTATTTTGAAAAACTGTCAAAATTTAATAAAATAAGGCTTCAAAAGGCAAATTTTCTTTCAAATTACCAAATTAATTTTGATATGCTTGATGTATTTAATAAACAACTTGCCGCTACAAGTGCCAATGTTATTTATCTTCGAAAAAAATATTTGTGCGAACTGGAAAAAATTGCAAAAATAAAACACAATTTAATGGCAAACAGCGAAGAATTATCGATTAAATATAAAACAATTACAGATGAAAATTTGTCTGTAGTTGAGCTGAACGATTTAATTTATCGAAAACTTGAAGAAAATAAAGATGAAGAAATAAAGAAGGGTCAATGTTTAATCGGTGCACACAGGGATGACGTTGATTTTTATATTAACGGAATTGATTCAAAAAAATATGCTTCTCAAGGTCAGCAAAGAACAATAGTGCTTGCGCTAAAACTTGCGGAGCTTCAAATAATTAAAGAAAAAATCGGACAAACTCCGCTTCTGCTTCTGGATGATGTTCTGGCGGAGCTTGATAATATAAGGCAAAATTATCTGCTGGATACAATTGATGATGATATACAGATGATTATAACAAGCGTAGATACGCTTGCTTTTGATGATGATTTTTTAAAGAATGTTGATATTTTAAAAATCAAAGACGGACAAATAGTCAATGAAGTCAATTAAATATGTTTTAATTGACACTTTAATATTAAAGTAATAATATATTTATATAAAATATATTTATATATTTTATATAAATAAACCAAACATGACAAAGGAGTAGCTTATACTCCCTTTTTTTATTTTTTCTTTACAACCGTGTATATGTATGGTTTAGAGAAATATTTATTTGCTGTTTCAATTATATCAGCCTGTGTAACATTCATGATAAGCTCTTTATATTCTTCAAGAGCATTCAAATTCCTGCCGAGAACACTGTACCAATTTAATATGTCGGCTTCGTCCATGTTTGTTTCAAGAGAAAGGAGGAATTTGCCCATGATTTTATCTTTAGCATCATTCAGTTCTTTTGTTGTAACCATTTCGGTTTTTATTGTATTAATTTCGTCCAAAATCCCTTTTTTTGCTTCCTGAATACTTTTTTCGTTTGTTCCTATATAGGCAATAAATGCCCCGTCTTTAACATTTGTGCTTAATGTTGAACCTACTGTGTAGGCAAGACCCTTCTCTTCTCTTAATTTTAAGAATAATCTTGAGGACATGCCTTCACCCAATATTGAATTTATAACATTTAAAGTTGCTATATCTTTTCTGTTGTTTACCCCGCAAGTTTTAAAACCGAGAGCCATCCAGTTTGCTTCAACTTCATTTTTATACAAGGTTGTTTCAACATTTTTTTCCGGACGGAAAGACGTATATTTATAGTTTGAGTATTCAAACTTAGAACCCTTCGGGTTTTTCTTAATTATTTCGTTTAGTTTATTTGAAACATAATTGTCATCAATATTTCCGACAATGCTGATATGCATGTTTTCAGGATTAATTATCCTTGAATAATATTCGGTAATATCGTTTCTGTTTACGTTTTTAATGCTGTTTATCATAAACGAAGCGTTTTGTCCGTATATTGTATTCGGAAAAGCAAGTCTTTTAAATTCGTCAAAAACAAAACTCGAGGGACTGTCTGAAATAGTTGATAATTCATTTATTTTCCTTTGTTTAACTTTTTCAAGCTCGCTATCAAGGAAAACAGGTTTATTTATTACTTCATCAATTGCTTTAAATGCTTCATCGAGGTGTTCAAGCGTTGTTTGAGCTACTATTGAAAAAACATCATTTGAAGTTGAAACGCTTAATTTAATTCCGTTTTCGTCAAGAAATTCACTAAATTCCGCATTTGAATAATTTTTTGTACCCTTTGTTGATGTAAGTGCCGCTAATAACGCTGTAGCGGGTTTCTTTTCAACGGCCTTTGAACCTTTAATTGATATATTAATTGCTACAATTGAATTTGAATTTTTCTTTTTTGTAGTGAGGGTTGCGCCGTTTGAAAGAAGATACTTTTTCTTTTTATCAAGTTCCGATATAAGTTTATCGTCTTTTTTTGCGGGTTGTTCCTCAATATTGCTTACCGGTTTAAAGCTTTTAGGTCTTACTATACTTACCGCATAGTTTGTAAAATATTTTTTAGCTGCGTTTTGAATATCTTTTTTTGTAACACGGGAAATATTTTTTAAATAGTTTTCATAATAGCTGTCGTTTTCGGCAAATGTAAAGTCATATCCTATATCTTCGGATATGTTTGATATGGACTCTCTTGAATAATATGTATCGGTTTTGATTAAATTAATTGCTCTTGCAACTCTTTCTTCTTCAAATTCTCCTTTTTTAATCTTATCAAGTTCTTTTAAAATTTCACTTTCCAGATATTTTTCTTTATCGGGATTAAGCGTTGCAAAAATATAGAACAATCCCGAATCTTTTTTTGAATAATTTCCCGTATCAATAGATAAAACGAGTTCTTTTTTCTCTTTTAAATTTTGTTTTAAAATTGAGCTTTTACCTGAGCTTAATATTGCCGATAAAACATCAAGTGCGTAGTTATCGGAAGTTACTTTGAATTTTGGCGCAAGATATGCCATCATATAGTATGTTTGATTTACATCCATAGTTTCTTCCGTTTTGATGTTATTTTTTAACGGTTTTATTGAAGGATAAGCTATTTTTTCCTGTTTTCTTTTGGTGTTTTCCTTAAAAGCTTCAGCTACTTTTTTAACCGCATCATTTTTATTAACATCTCCTACTATAACGGTTGTAAAGGCATCGGGAGTATAAAATCTTTTATAGTAATCAAGTATTTCTTCTCTTGAAACAGTTTGAATTATTTCCTTTTTGCCTATAACCGTTCTTTTATAAGGGTGATTGGAAGGTGCATAAATGCTTGCATATATGTTGTCAAACATTCTGGTTGTGGCACTGTCCTTGGTTTTTGATATTTCTTCTATTACGACACTTCTTTCTCTTTCAAGTTCTTTCCTCGGAATTAAAGGATTTAAAAGCATATCGGCATGTAAATTTAGTGCCAAATCAAAATCTTTGGAAGGTATTTCAATGTAATAATGGGTAAAGTCTTTGCTTGTTGCCGCATTAACCGATGCGCCTTTTGAATCTAAGATTTTATCAAAAGTTCCCGTCGGATACTTCTCTGTTCCTTTAAAAAACAAATGCTCAAGGAAGTGGCTTATTCCGTTTGTTTTATCGTCTTCATTGATTGAACCCGTATTAATCCAGGTATCAATTTTCACTATGTTGTTATCTCTTACTTCTTTAACAACGACTTTTTGTCCGCTCGGAAGGGTTTGAACGGTCATTCCTTCTTCAAGAGCAAAAACACTGCTAAAAGACAAAATCGCAAAAGCAATAATATAAGTTATTTTTTTCATTATCCTCTCCAAAATCCGATATTATTGATATTCTAGCATTTTAAGAAAAATATGTCATCTAACCGCGGGAGTAATTTTTTAAATATATATTACAAAATATTAAGCTTATTTTCTTTTAATTGGCAATTAAATTGTTTTTTTGCCATTGTATAAACAAAAAAATAAAGGAATGGTTTATGAGAATTCAAAATGTGGCAAGCGCATACCGTGCGAATTTTATGGCAAATGAAAACAATAAACGCAAGTTATATGAAGCTTTTATGTATATATTAAATAACAGCGATAAACTTGAAGCATCGGATGTTTTTGTTTCAAATCGCGGGAATGAAACAGAAAATTCAAGTTCTCCCGAAAAAGATGATGAAAATACCGAAAATACTCCCGCTGTTACAATAACAAAAGATGCTCAACCTGAAGAAGATGAAAATTTAACAAAAGATATCCAATCGACAGAAGATGAAAATTTAACTGAAGATAAGCCCGCAGAGCCTAATTATAAAACCAAAGATGAATCAGTTCTTCTTTGCAAATTAAAAAAAATACCCGAACCCGCACCTGAAATTCCGGCGGAAGAGTTGGCATTATTAAGAGAAGATGCTAATTATGTACCAAGACATGCAAAAACAGATAAAATACCAAAAGAAGAAGCAATTGATATGTCAAAATTAAGACCTGTTATCGGCATCAGAAAAAATGAAAAAACTGAAGCAATACTAAAAGAAAGACTTGAAAAGTATAGAGGAAAAAATAATCCGCTTATGATTTCGGATGTAATGTATGATGCTTTGTGCAAATTAAAACCGGAAACAATAGAAGCCATTCAAAGTGACGAATTACTGTACCTGATGGCTGCAGAAGACAAAGATTTAAGCAAATTATTTGAAAGAGATACTCTTGATAGGAAGGATAGAATTCAAATGCTGCATAATTTCGAAGCTGCATTTACGGAAGATGAGATTGAAGAGCTTACATCAACCGATGAAAATAATGCTGCCACAATTGTAAGCCTTGCAAAATGGCTGTTTACCTTTGATAGTATTCAGCAAAAAAATATTTCACTGTACAGATTGAAAAATACTCCGAAAATTACGCCTTCGGGAAAAACATTTAGTATTATCTCGTATTTTGAACCGTATAAAAAACCAAGCAAATTAAAAAGGTTTTTACAAAGTTTTAATAAAGACAGACATAAAATACATATATACTAATTTTTAAGAAACTGCGCCCACGCCGGAAATTATTTCGGTTAATTCCTGCGTAATTTTACCCTGACGTGCTTTATTGTATTCAATGGTCAGTGTGGAAATCATTTCTTCCGCATTATTTGTAGCCGAGCTCATTGCGGTCATTCTGCTTGCAAGTTCGCTTGCCTGAGCTTCAAGAAGTGATTGATAAACAATATTTGTAACATACATCGGAATAATTTTTAACAATACCGATTTAATATCAGGTATAAATTCACTCAAGGGCTCAATTTTGGTTGCATTATTTTCAATATTCAATTCTTTATCAAGTTCGTTGTTATGATTTTCTTTTAATTCCTGTATGTTTGTTGCGACGGGAAGTAAAGGCCAGCTTTCCGTAATATAGGTCATCATATTTTTGTATCTTGTTGTTACAAGTTCAATTCTGTCAATTTCTTTTGAAATATACGCATCGGCAAGATTGGAAGCTACTATATAAGCCGAGCTTGAATTTATTCCGTCGAGAGTGTTAACGTATGTTTTTTTAATTTCAAAATGATATTTACTTTGAGCGCTTTTCATAGAGGGGAGCGCTTTTTGACCTATTAAATACACACATACTTTTTTGCCTTCGGATGTGTATTTTTTGATTAAATTCAATGCATATCTTACGATATTAGCGCAATATGCCCCCGCAAGACCTTTGTTTGAGGAAACCACAACTATGCCGACCGTATTAACTTCTCTTTTTTCAAACAGAGCGGAATAATTTTCAAGCCCTGTACAGTTTTTTGAGTTGTCAATTTCATCACTTTTAACATGTTCGTATATCCAGCTAAACATTTTATACAGTTCAAAAGTAAACGGTCGGGAAGTCTTAACCGCATTTTCCGCCTTTTTTACTTTTGCTGCCGCAACCATTTTCATGGCACGGGTGATTTTTTGTGTATTTTTAATACTTGTTATTCTGTCTTTTATGTTTCTTAAACTGGCCATTTTATCCTCTTGGTTTTTCTTATTTTCTTTCAGAGCTTCTTCTTTCGGAGAAGATATTTTCTTTGAAGTCTTTTACAAGTTTTGTAAGAGTTTCTTTATCTTCGTCTTCAAGTTTAGCGCCTTTATTTAGCCTTTCTTCCAATTCCGGGCAATTTGCCGAGAAGTATTCAAAGAATTGCTTTTTAAATAATTGAATATCTTTATTTTCAATATCGTTAACGTGTCCTTCGTTTGCAACAAACAAGATTGCAACCTGACGGGCAACGCTCAACGGTTTATATTGAGGCTGAATTAAGATATGAGTCAATTTTTCACCTTTAAGCAATTGTGCTTTTGTTGCGGGGTCAAGGTCTGAAGCAAATTGAGCAAATGCCGCAAGTTCTCTGTATTGAGCTAAGTCAAGACGTAATTGACCTGCAACTTGTTTAATAGCTTTTGTTTGAGCGGCGCCGCCTACACGTGAAACCGATATACCTGCATTAATTGCGGGACGTTGACCCGAGTTAAACAGGTTTGATTCCAAGAATATTTGTCCGTCGGTAATAGAAATTACATTTGTCGGGATATATGCAGAAACGTCGCCTGCTTGAGTTTCGATAATAGGGAGTGCGGTAATTGAACCTGCGCCTCTTTCATCCGATAACTTACAAGCACGTTCCAAAAGACGTGAATGTAAGTAGAATACATCCCCGGGATATGCTTCACGTCCCGGCGGTCTTTTAAGAAGCAAACTCATTGCACGATATGCCTGAGCGTGTTTTGTTAGGTCATCATATATGATTAAACAATGTTTTCCTTGTTCTAAAAATTCTTCCGCAATAGCACATCCCGCAAAAGGAGCTATATACTGCAGAGGTGCGGAATTATCGGCAGTTGCCGAAACAATTATTGAATAATCCATTGCGCCTTTTTCTTCCAATGTTTTTGCCAAATGCGCAACGGTTGAAGTTTTTTGTCCGATTGCAACATAAATACAAATTACATCTTTACCCTTCTGGTTGATTATTGTATCAATTGCAATTGCTGTTTTACCTGTTTGTCTGTCGCCGATAATAAGTTCTCTTTGTCCTCTTCCGATAGGAGTTAAGGCGTCAATTGCGGTTAAACCTGTTGCAAGAGGTTCATGAACAGATTTTCTTTCAATGATACCGGGGGCAATTCTTTCAATCGGACGTGTTTTATCTGTTTGAATATCACCTTTGCCATCAATAGGAATACCTGTAGGGTCTATTATTCTTCCGATTAAGTTTTCGCCGACCGGAACGGAAGCGATTTTGCCCGTTGATTTAACGGACATACCTTCTTTAATTCCCGTATAATCTCCGAGTACAACAACCCCGACATTATCTTCTTCAAGGTTTAATGTAATACCGAGAGTGTGTTTTCCGTCGTCAAACTCAACCAGTTCGGATGACATAACATTGCTCAATCCGTAAATACGTGAAATCCCGTCCGATATTTCAATAACCGAACCGACATTTTCAACTTGCAATTTATCCGCATAATTTTCAATTTTGGATTTAATAATTGCCGTAATTTCAGAGCTATTAATTGTTGATGACATAGGTTTTTTACCTTTCTTATGTTTTTAGTAATTATATTTTTCTTAAATTTTCAAATTTTCTTTTCAAGCTTAAATCTATAATCTTATCTTCAACTTTGACAACCAATCCGCCCATTATTGACTCATCCGTGTCATAGTTTAAGATAACCTGTTTTTTCATTTTTTCCGCCAGTTTTTCGGAAAGTCTTGCTTTAGCATCATCGTCCAGACCGACAGCACTTATTACTTGAACTCTTTGCATATTTTTTATTTTTTCGGTTTGTTTTCCGTATAAATCCAATATGCTTTTAAAAATAATAAATCTGTTTTCGTCCAAAAGTGTTCCGATGAAGTTATATGTAATATTATTTATCTTGTCTTTAAAGACTTGATCTATAACATCCTTTTTATCTTTTAAAGAAACAACAGGATGCAAAAAGAATGTTTTAAGTTCTTTATTTTGAAAAATTGTTTCATCAACAAGTTTTAAATTTTCCAAAACTTCGTCAAGAAAATCATAAGAACATTCAATTAATGCCGTTGCATATCTTTTTGCAACCTTCATGTTTTTTATGTCAACTGTATTATTCAAGATAAGTTTCCTTTAATTTTATCAAGTTCATCAATTGATGAATTTATTAATTTTTTATGAATTTTTTCATCAAGTCTTGCCAGTACTTCTTCTTTTGCAAGATTAATGCTTGCACTATAAACGTCTTCCAATGTTAAATTTTTAAATCTTTGCGCCTGTGATTTAAAAATTCTTTCAAGGTGTGACAGAAGTTCTTTTTGCTGAAGAACCGTTTTTTCTTCGGTTTTTCTTTTTATATTTTCCGCACTTAATTTTGCCTGACTTTTGATTTCATCTTGCAGTTGTTGAGTATCGCTTACAAGTTCCTTTGTTTCTTCGTATTCCTTCAGGGCTTTTTCCTTGTTTTCGGTACTTTTTTCAACCGAAAGTCTTACTTCATCCGCCATTTTTGCAATTAAATCACCGAGATGCGCTTTTTTGTAAATGAGCGCAAGAGTATATATTACAATTATGAAATTGATAATATTTGTGTTTAAAATTGCTTCAAATAAACTAATTTCGTGCATATTCACCTAGATTTTCAAATATTTATTAATTCTGTCTTCGTCTATATTGACACTTGTCTGTTCGTTTAAAATTTTAGAAACAATTAAAGCAACGAAACCCGAAACCTCTGATTTTAAATCAATTTTTGAATTGCGGCTTGATTCTTCAAGGTTTTTCCTGTTTTCTTCAATTTGCAGTCTGATTTCTTTTTTTGTCTTTTTAATAATAACAGAGCCTTTTTCTTTAGCTTCGGTTGAAACTTCTTTTATGTGTTCACCGGCTTCGTTTCTTGCCTGCTTTATTCTTCTTTCTTTATCTTCAACAAGGGCAATCGACTTTTCCTTGCATTCGTGTTCTATTTGAGAATTCTTTGCAAGGAATTTCTCTCTCTCTTCTATTGCCCCTGTTATCGGGCGATATAATAAAGTTTTTATGATGAACAAAAATATAAGAAAGCTTATAACTACAAATATAAATGTTCCGTCAATTTGCATTAACATTGTTTTTTATCCTATTTCAATACGAAACCGATTAAAATTACAACCAGTAAAGCGTAAATAGCACATGCTTCAATAAGACCTGCGCCAATGTAGAAGTATTTTGAAATTTGTCCTTCTGCTTCAGGTTGACGTGCAATACTTTCGATGATTGCTTGAGTTGCAAGACCAAGACCGATACCGGGCCCTATTACGCCAAGACCGATTGCTAAACCCATTGCGATAAATTTTAATACTGCTAAATCCATGATTTTTCTCCTTTTTTATTTTTATATATTACTTATTATTAATGTTTTTTAACCGCTCCCGAAATATATGCGCTTGTCAGCAATGTAAATACAAGAGCCTGTATAAATGCTACAAATATTTCAAAGAACATTACGGGTAAAGGTAATAATGAGCCGAGAAATATTGTAATATTATATATCCAGCTTGCGGGAAGTATGCCGCCCAATGTACTTTGACAAAATGCGCTTATTGAATTTATATCAACAAGAGATGCAACCAAACCCGCCATAACCATAATTAATATTTCACCTGCAAGGATATTTGCAAAAAGACGGAGAGCCAGTGTTAGAGGTCTTACTATATCTTCAAGCATATTAAAAGGCGTCATAAACCATACAGGTTGATAGTAATGTTTAAAATATGCCAGCCCTTTTGCCTTAATACCCGAACCCAGATAATAAACAAGAACGATTATTGCAAGTGCGGCTGTAACATTTATATCGTTGGTAGGAGAAGCAAATTCTCCGTGAGTTGATTTTATAGCGGGAAAGAAATTTAAAATCTTCCATGGTAATTGTCCGATTAAGTTACCGGTTATGATAAATAAAAATAAAGACATCAAAAGAGGAGTGTGACGTTTTCCGTCTTCGCCCATATCTTTTGTAAGCGATGTAAAAATTGTTACTATATTTTCAAATGTAGCTTGTAGTTTTGAAGGGACAAGTTTGGTGTTTCCCGTAATCAATAATGCAAAGAAAATAACTATTGCCATAGTTATCCAGAGCGTTACCAGAGTATCCATATGTACGCTCATTCCAAGCAAGGTTGCTGTCCAGTGTTCTCCTATATGAAATTCCATCGCATTTCCTTAATTTATTAAATAGTCTTAGATAATAGTAACCTAATTTTGAAAATATTTTTTAATCTATTTATATGAATTTTTATTCAGATTACAAAAACCATATTTCGTATTTTAAAAGTACTATTAACAGACTACGGTATATTTCTCGTGATATGGTTTTAAACAGCGCCTTTCGGAGTATTTGCCCGAAACTCAATCTTTGGATTTAGATAACTTGATGCACTATAAACAGTTTAAATTTCAATCTTACTATTGATGAATAGCCAGTACAAAAGAAGTATATTCAAAATGTAAACTACATAAATTGAATTAAAAAAATATATAAAAATACTTTATGGAGGGGGTAATGAGAAGAACAACGGATTTTAAAAGAAAACGCAAAGTTATTGTCGTAGACGACAAGTATGAACACGCTTCAGGTGTTCGTGAACTGGTTAATCTGGAAAATGATTATGAAGTTATAGCAAATGCGGGAAATGCTAATGTTGCTATTTCGTTAATCAAAAAATATCAGCCCGATATTGTCCTTATGGATATTAATATGCCTGAAATGGACGGTATTAATGCGATAGCTGAAATTCAAAAGCTTGATGTTAAAACAAAAGTAATTGTCCTGACAGCTTATGATGATGCCGATTTAATATACAGAGCAATGAAAGTCGGAGCATGCGGCTATGTATTAAAAACAATGGTATCCGCTCAATTAATTAAAGCACTTGATGAAGTATCAATCGGTAAAATTTATCTTCCGAATGTTCTTTGTTCTAAATTCTTTGAATATTTTCAAGATTTTGAAAAGAATGGTGCAAAACAAGTTGATGACGGCGAAGAAAATTTGCTTCATTACTTAACAAACAGAGAAGAAGAAGTTCTTTCATTACTTTTGGAAGGTGCTACATATAAAGATGTTGCAAGAGAATTGTTTATTTCGGAAACCACCGTTAAAACGCACGTAAATAATATATTCCAAAAACTTCAGGTTAAAGAAAAAACACAAGCTGTACTTTATGCAATAAATAAAGGCTTTAAGCCAAAAACTGCTCAAAAAATCGCAGTATAACCCGCGGCCGGTGCAAAACATTAAAGCGATGAGATTTAATTTGTAGACACTAAAAGATAAATAAAAAATATTGGGGGCGAATGCCCCCGCTATATTAATAAAATCGGTGAATTAATGAATAATGCTATCAAAAACTTTAATATATTTTTTGAAGAAAACGATTTAATGCCGGATGAAACATACTCCCATGTGCTTGTTAAATCGTTGGCAAGAAGTATACTTGAGCCGATTGCATCCGAAAATTCCAATTCCGTAATCCTTTATCATTTTAAAGATATTCCCGAAACAAACAGCCTGATAAAACGTCTTGAATATTCTCAAAATATTATTTTAAAAGAGTATACAGACTTTGAATTTTCAAAATATGATGTGGAAGAAACCGGTTTTATAGTACTTTCATCAAGCAGATATAATTGTGCCTTTATTTTTAAAGAAGTGTCCGAAGGTGAATATAAAATATATCTTAAATTGAATTCAAAGCTTGTTAACAAGGTTTACGAAACGATAAAATCAACATTCCATGATAATTTTGATGAAGAATATTATAAATACAGACCCGAAAGAAGGGAAAACCTTTTAATGAACAGGGCGGTTGAAAATCTTCTTCGGGATTTTAAAGAAATTATTAAAGAGAATGAATGTAATTTAAAATTGCAGGAAAATTATAAGTCTGTGAATGTTGCCAATACTACATTCAGAAATGAAATATATCAAAATGTGCGCCAGATAGCACATGAAATAAAAAATCAAATCAGCATTCTGGATATTTACATAAGGATTTTTGAAAAAAAATCGAAAGATACAGAAATTGTTGAACCTTTAAAGAAATCGCTATCGTTGATTAAAAGCCAGATTGAGCAGTTTAAAAATATTGATGTAATTAACCTGCAGGAACAAAATATTAAAGAATTGGTTAAAGAATCAATTAAAACTTATTCCGAATTATTAAAAGAAAAGAACAACAAGCTGATTTTGATTGACGAGATGCCCGAAAGTGAAGCAAAATCATTTGCTGACAGGGAAAAATTCTTAATTGTATTAAACAATATAATAAAAAATGCACATGATTCGACATCAAATGACGAAATAACAATAAAACTTTCAAAATGTGATTCAAAAATAAAAATTTCTTTTATTAATCACGGAGAAGAAATTAAAAAAGAGAGCCAATCAAAAATATTTGAACAAGGTTATACAACAAAAAAAGACGGATGGGGAGTCGGGCTTTCCGTTTGTAAGAAATATATAGGCTCTCAATTCGGAACTTTTGAATTGGAAAAAAGTGACAGGGATGAAACAATTTTCACGATATTAATACCGCTTATAGAAGCGTAAAATAAACTTTATAAGGATAGAATTATGGATTTTATTGAAAACAGAACACGAAGTATCGGTGCTATGGCGCTGGACGGTCTTTACGAAAGAACAAAAGCAATTTCGGCAAACACTGCCAATGCTCTGACACCAGGTTATCAAAGAAGAACAGTGTCTTTTGAAAGCAGCCTCAGAAACATAATAAACAGGGAAAACGAAAAAGAAGAAATTAAGCTTCAAAATGCAAGGGAATATGAAAAAAATCCCGAACGTGTTTTGCACGGGAAAACTCCCGCAGAGCTTGCTTTTTTGGCAATGGAAACGGATGCGGATTATACAATTGATGTTGAAACCGATATGACGGATGCTATTGATGAAAACGGAAATAATGTGAATATTGAAGAGGAAATGATGGATGAAGCAAAGACAGGCATCCAATATCAAGTAATTGCAAACCTGCTATCTAAATCATATTCCCAGCTTTCGTCGGTTATTAGGGGCGATAATCAATAATAGAGGAGAATTAGTATGACATTTGGAATTTTTGATATAGCAGCTTCGGGAATGAGAGCTCAAAGAATAGCAATGGATACTGTTTCGTCCAATATTGCTAATGTAAATACAACAAGGGATGAATACGGAAATAAAAACGTATTTCATAAAAAACAGGTTAATTTTAAAGAAATGGCGCTAAAAAAGGGCTTCGGCTTTCCGAAAGGAAATGTAAGCGTTGAATTCGACCCGCCGGATGAACCGTATCTTGTCGGGGGAGTAACGATAGGCGACAATGCTATTCCGAAAGGGGTAATGGTTGATTCTATTTCGGATTCCATTAACCCCACAAGAATTGTGTATGACCCAAATCACCCTGATGCCGATAAAGACGGATATGTAGAGCTTCCGAACGTAAATGTTGTTGAAGAAATGGTTAATATGGTTAATGCATCAAGAGCATACGAAGCCAATGTTACGATTGCGCAGACTTCAAAATCTATGATACAGAGTGCCATAAACATATAAAAAGGATAGAATATGAATAATGATTTTCTGGTAAGCACAAATTTTCAAACTAAACAATTTAATAATTCAATTGAAGGGTTTAACAAAGAATTTAATAAAAACTTTAAAAACTCGGTTGCAAAAACAAATGACGCAAGCGAGTTTGAAAAAATATTTAATTCAATGGGGCAAAAACCTCTAACTGCCGAAATTTCATTAGACAGCGGCAAGGAAAGGAAGATGTCTGCCGTAGAAAAAACAGTTAATGACATCGGAAGGGGCTTTTCTAACAGCTTAAACGATTTGAATAACATGCAGAGGCAAGCTGAAGCGGATTTTGAAACATTTGCGTCAGGCGGCGATATAAGTGTTCATGATGTGATGATATCCGCTCAAAAATCCAATCTTTCAATGCAGATGGCAATTCAATTAAGAAACAGATTTATAAATGCATACAACGAACTAAAATCCATGAGCATATAAAAAGCGAAGCCGGTGCGTAAACCAAATCGATGAGATTTGGTTGAAGCAGTCGATGACCGCCGTTTCAAATCGGCAAATCGATGAGATTTGACGATAGCACTACGATAGCGACGTAGGATAATCGAGGCTGTTGAGCGACATAGCGAAACAAAGCCGAGATACCCACAGGAGCAAAGCGAAGCCGGTGCGTAAACCAAATCGACGAGATTTGTTGTGTGCACTACGACAACGATGTTTGGCACGCTATATAAATGTATCTTAATTCAACGATATTTCAAAATTGCCGTTATAGAACTTTATGGTCAATTGCATAGCTTCACCTTTGTAACTTTCAGGCGGAGCATTAAATGCGGGTACTTGCATGACGGCTTTATAAACGGCATCGTTTAATGTTGAATTTGTTGACTGTTTTACAAATTTTCTTTCGATAAGTTTCCCGTTGCTTGCAATTTTAAATGAAAGTGCACAGCTGCCATCGCCTATAACATCGGCAAAATCTATGGCATGACCTATTTTATTTCTGAGAGAATTTTTATAGTTTGCAAGTGTTTGAGAAGAAGCCGCCGTTGCAGGTTTTTGTACAGTTGCCGGTTGTGTTTTTGCTGTTTGAACAGGTTGTGCCGGTTGAATTTGTTGTGTTTGCTGCCAAACAGGTACTTGAATATTATTCGTTGTTTTGTTATTTGTCGGACTGTTTTGAGTCTGAGTTTTTGGCTGCGGCTGGGCTTTTGGGGTATTCTGTTGTTTAACAGGTTGACTAACGGGTTGTTTAACAGGTTGTTTTACGGGTTGTGCGGTTTGCTTTTGAGTTTTTGCATTTTGTATCGGTTGGCTAACCTGTTGTTTTGAATTTTGTTTTATTGGTTGTTTTGTCGGATTAACGATTTTTTCCGGTTTTTTTAGGGGCTCAAATTTTAAAGGAACTACTGTTGTTTTTGGCTGCTGTTCTGCCGGTTGTTGTATTATCGGCGGGTTATCTTCCTTTTTTTCAACTTTAGGCAACTCATTATTCCAGAAGCTATCAAGAGAAGGTATATTTGTATTTACGGCTTCCGTTTTTTTCGGCGTTTCGTTTTTTTGTTCATATTTTGGATTAATAAAGAAAACTATAATAATTGATAAAAACAGGCAAATTCCAAAAATAATATAAGAAAGTATATCTTCAGGCTTTTTTTCTTCTTTTACTATTGTAAAATCCTGTTTTTCTTCATATTTAATATTGTTTTCAGGTTCAGGCGCTGCTTCAGGCTTTTGGTTTTCTGTTTTAATTTCTTCAAAAGTATCACTTCCGCAGTCATCACAATAGTATGGCTTTGTTTCATATTCTTTGCTGCATTCGGTACATCTGTACATTTAACTGTATCCTATTTGTTAATTATTTCGGTGTCGTTGTAGTCTTTAGGTGTAGAATATTTCGTGTTTGAAGATATTTTCCACGCGCCTTTGACTGTTGTTGTTAGTCTGTTTGTGCCGTTCGGGAAATTTAAAATATGCTTTCCCTGATAGCTTCTTATAACGGGTGCTATATGTTGTATTGCATAAGGTGTATATTGTTTTGTGTCGGAATAAGTTTGAATATTTGAAATTTTGCCGTACTTATCAACATCAAAGCTAAATCTGAATATTGTTCCGTTCGGAACAACGGGAAGGGAAGTGTCTTTCATGATTTGATTTTGAAGATTGGATCTCCAAACATTCCAGAGAACTTCTTCCTGCTCATGTGTAATTGTTGTAACGGTTTTTGGTTCGGGCTTTTGAACTTCAACTGTTTTTTGAACAACTTTATTTTCGGTCTGCTGTTTTGGCATAGCCTATTTTGTTTCGGTTTGAACGGCGGTTTGCTTAGGAGTTTCCTTTTTAACTTCTTTTTTTACGGTTTCGGGTTTTGGCTGTTCTTTTAAAATCGCAACTTTATCGGTTTTATTTTTAACCTGCTTGGTTTCAACCGTTTTTTTGGTAACAGGTTTTTGTATAACTTCGTTTTTGATATTTTCTTGCAATTTTTGTTGTGAAGATTTTGTATATTCAACGGTTGTTATTGTCGGAATATTTTTTTCCTCTTTTATTTCCGGAGCATCATTTACGATTGTATAATCGGAATTATAGATAAATGCAGCCTTATGCATTTTGGGTTTTTGAACCGAAACAAATAAGGTTGCAGCTATCAAAGTTATTATAATAATTAAAAAAATATTTTTATAATTCATTTACTTTTTCATTAATCTTTATCTATTTTATCCGTCAATTCTTCAATTGCAAAGGTTTCAAATTGAGTTTGACTTAACATAAACGTTTCCGCTATAAGTAATGCTGTCGGTACAAGCGCAGCTATTGCACTTAAAAGCATTCCGGAAAGGTCGCCGCCCATTTCCTGCATAAAGAAGGAGGCATTCATTGAAAATTCAATAATAACAATAACTATACCTATGCAATAGTATCTTCTCATTTCTTTATCAAGCTTTTTAATGCCTTCAAGTCCGTATATTTCAACGCCGTGAGCAAGATAATTGCTGAAGCCGTCATTTTTTATAACGTTCGAAGCCTGCATTTTCTTATTGGCAAGAAAACCGTTTGCAAAAGAGAAGAAAGCAAAAATTATAAGAAACATTGCAAGAACTAAGAATACCGGAGAAATTCTTAAGCCTGAAATTCTTAACCAGCCCGCAGCTTCGGGGAAACACATTGCAAGGGTATTAGATACGCCGTATGCAAGGAATGGAGCTGTTATAATACCGAGAACTATTTCACCCAGCTGTTTTAATTGAAGCATAAATGCTTTATCCTTAATGTTTCTTACTTTTGTTTTACTTAAATTATTTGCATATATTTCAATCCATTTTTGATATTCTTTTATAACGTGTTCAAAATCCGGTCTGTATTCAAACTTGTTTAACTCTTTTCTAAGTTCAATACTGTTATTTTTAAAGTAACCCGTTGCAAGAGCTAACGTCAGAGCCGTTGCGGTAAAGAAAAGCGAAATCAATATTGCAAAAACGGGCATTGTTTTTGGAGTCGTAAAATATAAAACATTAATTATATAAACGGCAGCATAGAATAAACAGGGCAAAATTATCATAAATTTTTCCGCAGTTTTTGATACGGTTGTATCTTCGCCGAGTTTATTCTGGAAATATAAGAATACGCCCTGTTTTAGGATTAGACCTATTCCGTATACAATTGCGGAATATACAAATATTAATTTCATATTTGTCGGCATCTGGATAACATTTCCTATATCTTCAGCCGGAAGTCCGGTTAAATAGTTTGAAACTCCGAATGCACAAACAAGAGATGCGAGGAATAAAGCGATATGAAGCACTATACCTGCTTTAGAATTTATTGAAATTTTATTTTTAAGCTGGTTAATATCGGCGTAAATGTCTTTAACAATAGCAACTCTGGCGCGTTCAATTTCGGATTTTGCCTGCTCTATTTTCATCTTTGCCTGAGGATTAACATTGCTTCCGTATATGGCTTTTATATCGTTTTCATCAATGTTGTTTCCGAGATTTGATGTGTCATATGTCGTTTCAAGGATTTTAATTGTAATAAAGTCGTCGCTGTTAGCCGAAATCAGCTTACAAACTTTATTTATTTCCATACTTTGAGGAAGTGTTTTCCCTTTGAATAAAAAATTTGTGTTATTAAATTGGTTTAAAAGATAGCACTTATTTGTGTTTTTATCAAATTGAACCGTTAACATAAAATCAAAATTAACGTTTAATTTGAAATCATATCCGTCGCGGGAGGATATATTCACAACTTCTTTATCAAGAAATGTTTTTTCGCCGTCTTTTGAAACTATTGTAAAAGCCATATTTTAACTTTGCTCCTATCGTCCTATTGCTTCTAAAAATCTTCTGTTTGCTTTATTTACGTTTTCTTTATTTGCAACAATTAATTTCTTTTCACCCAAAACCGGATTAAGTTTTGATTTAACAAGGTCTAATTTTTCAGGATGCGCATATACGAACATCATGGCTAAATCAGGCGCATATTCCTGAACTTTTTTAACGTTATCGGGCAATGTATCCCAGTTTATTTGTTTTTCAATGCTTCCTTCGTTTTCAAGGTCGCCTATTACAACAATTGAGGGTACATATCCTTCTTTTTTCATTGTTAAAACGTGCTCGAAAGCTTTTTTGAGTGCTTCGCCGTATGCGGTACCGTAATCTTTTTCATCAAATTTCGTAAATTCATTAACCGCGGACATTATTCCCGTTGAATCGGCGGGAGTTCCTTCGTAGATTAAATACGATTTTTGAGAAACTTTTAATATTTTAACGGCATCTTCGGGGTCTAATATTGCGCATAAAGATTTTATGTATTTTATTTCTTCGGGAAGCATTTTTTGATTTGATGCCGAAGAATCCACAACGAAAATTATTGCGGATTTATGAAAATCATCAACTTTTATATTTTTTATCCCGACAAAAAGCAATTTTCCTATAATTGAAATTGCAAGTATTAAAATCCCCGTTATAATAAGTCTTTTATTCATGTTTATCCTATTCGCTCAATGTAACTCTTAATGTCTTTGATAATTCGATTTCAAGTTCCGTATATGACGGAATTTCGGCATCAACACCTTTTTCAATTGTCGAACCTGCAAGACTTCCGCCTGCACCAACCGCAGTTCCTATTGCAACCGCTCTTCCCAAGTTATCTCCGCCTGATAAAGCGCCGACAATCAGTCCTCCCAGTGCGCCGATTATTGCTCCGGTCGCAACATTTTTAACTGTTGAAACAACTTTACCGTCGTTTTCAACCGAAAAATCAACCTTTTCTGTTGATATATTTAATATTTTGCCTTCCGGAGTAACTAATTTATCAAAATTAATAACTACTCTGCCGTTCCTTGAAGCGTATTGTGCCGGATGTGCAAGAATTAAGTTGCCGTACAGAACACTTCCCTGCGGAGCCACAACGGAACCGTTATATGTCCAGTTGTCAGATAAAATTGCTATAATTTCATCCCCCACAGATGCCGTTGAAGTGTTGATTGCATTTTGTAAGTATGTTGAAAACTTTGTTCCTTTCGGAATTTGAGCAACATATCCTCTTAAAGTATTGTCGTTTGCGGTTTTAGTTGTACTTTTAGTTGAAGAAGACTTGCTGTTTTCTTCAAAATTGTAAACCGTTTTTTTGGCAGGATTTATAACTTCATCTGCAAGTTTATCATATATACCTATAATTCTTGAATCTTCGGATTGTTCAAGCGTTATATCGGCAGATTTTATCTGTTTCAGGATATATTTGTTGATTGCCTTATTATTGTTTGATTGATAATAATAGAACATATTCTGACCGCTTTGTTGTAAAATAACAACCGCATAATCCTCAGCGTTCTTGTTGCTTATTCCGTAATAAGGATTTTCCTTTGTTAAAGTAAAATTCTTTGTGTCATAAGCATTTTTAACCTTAGGCATTATTTCGGAAACATTTACACCTTTAAGGTAGTATAATTCGCTAAAAGCAAGGGCTGAAGAACAGCTATAAAGTAATAATATTAATGCAGACAGTAATTTTTTCATTTTCTTTCTTTCATAAATTGAGTATATGTCGTTTGCTTTGTTGTAGTTACAGAGCCGTCATCATTGATTTTTACAAGATATTCTATTGTATTGATTGAAAAAGGCTTATGAAGCACAGGTCTTTTAATCAGTATAAAGCCTGTAAAAACAATAACCACAATAAGAATTACAGATAAACTTGTTTTCATATTTAAGCATCCTTTATTCCATTTTATTATACGATATAAAAGATTAAATGTTCTAAAAAAATAACATTAGTTAACATTTTGGCAATTTATATCTTCGTTTTTATATTTTGCATAATAGGGCAATAATAAACTTTAAACGGTAACGTTAATTGCAAACAAGAAAACAACCTAAATTTCAAAGGATAATTTAAAGTTTTTCCTTTGAAATTTAGCCTTGCACTTTTAAGTAAGCATTTGTTAATCCAAATGCCGCTAAAACAAAAAAATGTCTAATTTAATATAAAATTGAATTGAAAATATCAGGTTATCTAGTTTGCATCCGCAAGATTTTTAGCTTTATCTCCGAGCGCATCTTTTAATGCTTGTTTTTGCTCTGCGGTTAAACCTGTCACTCCTTTGCCGTTTTTGTCAACGTAATATACCATGTTGTCGCTTATTACAGCATATACTTGAGTGTTATTAATATTCATTGAAGAAGCTTCGTATTGTCCCCCGAATATACCGGTGCTAACACCTGAAGAGTCGGCATCTTTATTTGGAACATATACGTCTTGTGTTTGTGTTTGTTGTGCTTGTGTTTGTTGAGTTTGAGTGTTTTTGTTTTTATTACCGAATTTGTTTCTTGTATACTTGTTTGTTTTTTCACCGTTTGCAGGCGTATAATCAGGAACATTACTTTTATCATCTCCGAGGAGCGTAGCTTTTAGAACTTCTTTTTGTGCTTCGGTTAGCCCTGTTACGGGTGTTCCGCCGCCGTCTACATAATGAACTTTGCCGTCTGTTCCAATTTCGGCAAATACATAATTATCTCCGTTAAATTTTGTTGTGGCATAAGGTTTGCCGTTATGAGTACCTCTTACTACTACTTGTTTATCTTGTTCCGGATTTCCGCTTTCGCCGAAGTATACAATGTTTTGGACATCAGGATTTTGACTTTCTCCCTTACCGTAGTTAATATAACTCATACTTCCGTCGGAAAGCACTTCACGTTCGGCTCCGTTTGAAAATTTTGCATAAATACCACCATTTTTGTAAGAATATGTTGCACCGGCAGCAGCCTTGTTTTTATTTAAGCCTGCTATACGAGATTCTCCAACTTCGCTCAGATTACTCAATGTTGCTAAATCTACATTTTGGATGTTTGCAAGATTACCGTCTTTATCGTATGCAACATAACCTTTTTCGTTACTGTCGTTTGAATGAGGAATGCCTACAACAAATCCGCCATTTTCCAAAGGCGCATATTCAGAACCTTCAACTTCTTTGTATCTTTCAAGCGTTTTTCTTGCTTGATCTGATTGAAGTCCGTTATATACCTCATCATATTTACTTTGAGGCTGCACTTCTTGTGTTTCAGGTTTTTCTTCCGGAGCTTGGTCAGTTTTTCCTGCAGGATTAAATATATTTTCAATACAGTCTGCAAGGGTGCTAAAAAAATTTTTTATACCTTCTGTAAAGCTTTGCTGGTTAAATGACGGAGTTTCGTCTGATGCTTGTTCAGCTTGAGTGAGTGCATCAGCATATTCTTGTTGTTCTTCGGGTGTTAACGGTGGAGTTTCCGGTTGTTCCGATTGAATAATCGTTTGCTCTTCTTGTTGTTGTTCAACTTGTTCCGGCCTGTTGGAATTTGCATTTTGAACATAAGAATTTCCACTAACACCTGTTAACTCGTCAATCATATCTCTAACTCCGTTTTATCGTGTTTATCAATTATTCTTTTAATACGGTTATTTACGGGTAACCTTTATACCGGACAGAAAAATTTTTACATTTGTTCATAATAAGCAAGATTTTATATTTTCGCGTTTTAAATAGTTACTTACGTATTAGCTTACATCACAAGTTTAGGATTAAATAAAATGAATATACAACCAATAAGTCTTTCTAATGTATTAAAATTTAAAGCAAATTTTTTCAGAAGCAATCCTGAAAATTTTCCCGATAAATCTTCGGAATATTTTTTCGATGATTTTGAATTTAAAGATGATAATTTTGATGAAATAATAAGAATAAGGGGAATTATTGCACAAAGCAAAAGTGATATTGAGAGATTTCAGGAACAGCTGAATAATTCTCAAAATAAAAATAAAACCGATATTTATGAATTATACAGAAGAATTTCGCTTGCCAATAAACTATGCGCAAATTATGAAAGATATTTGCAAATGCTTGTAGATAATCCTGAATTTTCACCATTATTTAACCCCGAATATTCAAAACATGAAAAAGAAATGGCGCTGGAAGAAAACGGAGTATATAATATTAAAAGACTTGCGGAAATGCTTGATATAGACTCTCCTGCGGTTGTGACGGAATGGCTTAAAAACGGAGTTTTCGACAGTACTTTTGAAGTTAGCGATGAAACAACCGGCAGATATATAAATACCGCAACACCGAAAGCATCCGCATTAATTGAAGATTTTAAAGCCAGAAGAAAAGATTTTTTAACATTTTCCGAGCTCAGATACAAATACAATATACAAAATGAAATAGCAACAAAATACGTATACGACGGCAAATTAAAACTTTTCGGAATTGACTTGAATAACTATAAGAAAAAATTACCGCAGGCAAATATGGTTATGGTTGATACTGCGGATAAAACAAATTCTAAAACATTAAGACAGCACAGTAAAATGTATCCAAAACGGTCGGATTATACAAAATCGCTTTCCGTACCTGCTATGCGACTTTCAAGACTCGGCTTCGGGGATATTGAAACATTGAGAGAATTAATCAGACAGGGAAAATTAAACGGAAAAATTGCAAAATATAAAACAAACGGAAGCGAAAAATATTTGACCGAAGTTGAAACTTTATCTCCTAAAAATATACGTGCTTTAACGATTTTAAGAAACAGAAACAGCAATCTGGTTGAAGTTAAAAATCTTGCGCAAAGATTAAATATTTCCCCGAAAGACATAAGAAAACTTCTTATTGAAGGAAAAATGGAAATAATTCCGGAATATATTCTTGAATCTGATTTTAAAGAAGTTTATATCGATATCACAAATCCTAAAAATGCTAAAGCAATTGAAGAAATACAAAAACAAAACGATAACGTTTAATTGTATGTTTTAAATAATTGTGATAGAATAAAGCACGGTTGTGTTATAAAGGAGATTAAAATATGAACGAACTTTTAAAAAAATGTTTAGTTGAATTTATCGGAACATTTTTTCTTGTACTGACCATAGGATGCTGTGTTTATTCTGCTGCCAGCGGAATTATTGCGCCCCTTGCAATAGGTTTTGTTCTGGCGGTTATGGTATATGCGGGCGGATATGTTTCAGGCGGGCATTATAACCCTGCGGTTTCTCTTGCATGCTTGGTAAGAGGAGTTTTAAGCGCAAAAGATATGGTTGCATACTGGGTATCCCAGTTGCTTGCGGGTTTTGTTGCAGCACTTGTTGTTAAACAGCTTGTAATTGTTCCTGCTGCGGGAATTGAACCGTTTACTCTTTGCAAGCTTATTGTTTGTGAGTTTTTGTTCACTTTTGCACTTTGTTATGTTGTACTTCATACCGCAACATCTCCAAAAACGGAAAACAATTCATATTACGGCTTTGCAATCGGTTCAACCGTAATGGTAGGTGCATTTGCAACGGCGGGATTATGCTTCGGAGCATTTAATCCGGCAGTAGCTATCGGCTTATTAACATTCGGTGCTTGCGCAAAATTAATCGGTGTTACAATACTGGTTAATTTAATCGGCGGTGCTTGTGCGGGATGTGTATATAAACTTACTTCAAAAGAATAAACCGGATAATTTAACTTGATATTTTAAAAACAATCGGGAATTAATATTTTCCGATTGTTTTTTATTTCTTGACAACTGCCGGCATGTAGAATAAGAATAAATATTGAAAGGTTGAGTATATGAACGAGATTAAATGTCCCAAATGCGGCGAAGTGTTTAAAGTTGATGAAACAGGGTATGCTGCTATAATGAAGCAGGTTCGCGATGAAGAATTTTTAAACGAGATAAAAGAAAGAGAAAAACAACTGAAGCTTGAAAAAGAAAATGCTCTTTCAATTATAAAGCTTGAGCTTGAAAAAGAGTTTACGCAGATAATCAGCAAAAAAGAAGAAGAAATTTCAAAACTAAAATCCGAAATAACCGAAGAAAGATTTATAGCAAAAAATGCAATAAACGAAGTAACCTTGAATAAAGATAAGGAAATAGTTGAGCTTAAAAATAAAATAACAACATTTGATAAAGATAAAGAGCTTGAAATAAATAAACTTAAAACCGAAAAAATGCTCTCGGATAAAGAATTTCAGCTAAAGGAACAATCAATCAAAGAACAATACGAAGCAAAACTCAAATTTATGACGGAAGAAATCGAGCGCTATAAGGATTTCAAAGCAAAGCTTTCAACAAAAATGATAGGAGAGAGTCTTGAACAGCATTGTGAGATTGAATTTAATAAGCTAAGACCGACAGCCTTTCAAAATGCCTATTTTGAAAAAGATAACGATGCAAAATCAGGAAGCAAAGGAGATTATATTTATAAAGAAGCGGATGAAGACGGAAACGAGTTTATTTCTATAATGTTTGAGATGAAAAATGAGGCTGATACCACTTCAACAAAAAAGAAAAACGAAGACTTTTTTAAAGAACTCGATAAAGACAGATGCGAAAAAAAATGCGAATATGCAATTCTTGTTTCCCTTCTGGAGTCCGATAATGAGCTTTATAATACGGGAATTGTCGATGTTTCTTATAAATACCCGAAAATGTACGTTATAAGACCGCAATTTTTTATACCTGTGATTACGATGTTGAGGAATTCGGCTTTGCATTCTCTTGAATATAAAAAAGAGCTGGCTTTAATTAAAACGCAAAATATTGATATATCAAATTTTGAAGAAGAAATCAATGATTTTAAAGAAAAGTTTTCAAGGAATTTTGAGCTTGCAAGCAAAAAATTTAAAACAGCAATAGAAGAAATTGATAAAACAATAGATCACCTTCAAAAAACAAAAGAAGCACTTTTATCTTCCGAAAATAATTTAAGGCTGGCCAATAATAAAGCGGAAGACTTAAGCATTAAAAGATTAACAAAAAATAATCCGACGATGCGGGAAAAATTTGCGGAATTAAAAAACGAATAAAATTCTACTTGTTGCATAAAATATAATTATTAAAAAGTATAGATAACTTTGCAATTTTGAAATTGCGTTTTTTTATTTATATAATTAATGTAGCTAAAATAAGGATTGAATTTATGAAAAATTGGATAATTATATTGTTGATTTTTACAATGCCTCTCGGAGTTTATGCTTACCTTGATACAAAAGCGCAAAGCGATGCATTATGTAAAATTGAGGGTAATAAAACAGATATTCCTAAAGCAAAATTAATTAAATTTACTTCCCCGATGTGTTCGGAATGTAAAGAAGTTGCCGAGGAAATGCAAAAGGCAATGAAAGACTATAAAGGCTCGGTTCTTGTAGAAGAAGTAAATGTCATCGATAACGGCGGAAAAGGAACGGATTATACAAAAAAACAAATCAAAAAATATAAAATCAGCCTTGTGCCGACACTGGTTTTTGTGGATAGAGGCGGAAATGTTATCCATAAACAGGAAGGTGCTATCAGCCATGACGAAATACTTGATTTATTAAAGGAATTGGATGACTAATGATTGTTGAATTATCAAATAAACTTGTTCAATACTTATCAAGCGGTGAGTTTTCACCGCTATATCTTGTAATATCTTTTCTGGGCGGTGTATTAAGCTCAATATCCCCCTGTTCAATCGGAATTTTGCCGATTATAGCGGGATATGTCGGCGGATACGGTGACAGTGACAGATTTAAAACGTTTATTCAAATGTGCTCTTTTGTATTCGGACTTGCCGTTGTTTTGAGTATAATCGGTGTAATTTGCGCCCTGACAGGACAAGTCTTTGCGTCGTTTGGCGGAGCATATTTTGTTTTATTTATCGCATCTTTAATCCTTGTAATGGGCTTAAATTTGCTTAATATAATTGAAATTCCGCTTCCGACGATAATCAGCAGAATGCCAAAAGGAAACGGAACAAGTTTGTTTTTCTATCCTTTTTTAATAGGCGTTATTTTTGCTTTTGCAATGAGTCCTTGCTCTACTCCCATTTTGGCGGGAATTATGAGTTTTGCCGTTTTGACAAAAAGCATATTTCTTGCAGGTTTAATGCTGATGTGCTTTTCATTGGGGCAGGGTGTTATTGTAATTTTAACAGGTGTTTTTGCCAGTTTTATCAAGGGCTTAAGAAATTTTGCATCAATTTCCGAAGTATTGATGAAGATTTCAGGGGTATTGTTAATCCTTGCTTCTTTAATAATCTATATAAAAATATTTTCGAGATTTTTTTAAATAAATTTTGCACTCAATATTCGGATTTTAACTAAACTACACAAATACTGGCATGCGGTGTGATTTTATGGTTAAATGAACAAAAGATTAAAATTCGGATTTAAAATGAACTACAAACTTGTTGATTTAAAAATTCACGGCGATAACAGAGGAAAACTTATATCTCTTGAAGGAAACAGGGATATCCCTTTTGAAATAAAAAGAGTTTATTGGATTTTTGATACAATACCTGATTTAGACAGGGGTTTCCACGCTCATAAAAATATGGAGCAGATAATTGTTGCTATGGACGGAGCATGCCAATTTATTTTGGACGATGGTAAAAAAAGAGAAACTGTCTGGCTAAACCGTCCCGATAAGGGTTTATATATCGGAAAGAATATGTGGAGAGAGATGAAACATTTTTCATACGGCTGTAAATTAATGGTTTTAGCTTCAGATTATTATGATGAAAAAGAATATATAAGAAGTTATGAAGATTTTTTGCGTGAGGTGGGTAAATGATTCATCCTCTAAGTGACGTTCAAAGTAAAAATATTGGCGAAAATACAAATATCTGGCAGTTTTGTGTTGTTCTTGCGGGCGCTAAAATAGGTTCAAACTGCAATATCTGCTCAAATTGTTTTATAGAAAATGATGTTGTTATAGGAGATAATGTAACAATCAAAAACGGAGTCAGCATATATGATGGTATGCGAATTGAAGATAATGTATTTATCGGACCAAATGCAACGTTTTGCAATGATAAATACCCGAAATCAAAAAACAAAGATTTTAAACTCGAACCTGTTGTTATTAAAAAAGGTGCAAGTATAGGTGCAAATGCGACAATACTTCCGGGTGTGACAATCGGTGAGAATGCACTTATAGCTGCAGGAAGTGTTGTTGTGAAAGATGTAAAAGATAATGAAAAAGTTATCGGAAAAAAATAGATATTCTTAAATAGTCGTATAAGAAAATATTCATATTATATTTATATGGCGCAGGATGTTACGATGTTGTCCGGTATTTTAAACTTGAGAGGCTATAATGGTAAAATTAATTTGTTTAATGCCAACATATAATAAAGAAAACACTTTAGCTAAAGCAATTGAATCAGTATTAATGCAAAAAACTAATTTTAAATATAAGCTCATTATACTTGATGACTGTTCGTCAGATAATTCAAATAAAATTGCAAAAGAATACCAAATAAAATATCCTGAAAAAATTGAAGTAGTCAGAAATAAAACTAACTTAAAATTACTCTATTCAATATTTAATGGTTATAAGTTATTAAAGGGAGCAGATTATTTTTGCGTTTTGGATGCTGATGATTGGTATACTTATGATAAAAAATTTGCTGATGCAGTTGATTTTTTGGATGAAAACAAAAGATATTCTTTATATATGACGAATATTACCGTAAAAAAGGGTAGCAATGAGGAATTAGCTTATAAAGGGTCAGAAAAAACTTTAAGTTTTGATTTTAAAGACAGAAAGCTAGGAAAAGACTTATTTATGCAGACAAGCGGAGTTGTGTATAGAAATGTATATTTTAAAGATGGAAAAAATGAAGAATTTGAAAAAATTTTAGAATATAAATATCCTGAATCATTTAGAGCTGATGGCTTTAGGTATGAATGGTATTTGCATAAAGGCAAAGCTTATTTTAAAAATAATGTCGAATCTGTGTATAATTATGATTTAAATGGAATTTGGTCAAGCAGTTCAGAGTGCGAGCAGATGCTTAGTAATGCAAAAATGATGTATTCTTGTGCCAAATTTTTTAAGAAAGATGAAGAATTTTATTATTTTAAATGCAGGCAATTTTTAAAGAAAATCATGCTAAATATAAAAAATGAAAATAATGATTTTTTTTCTAAAAATAAAGAAGACCTATCATTTTTATTTGATTATACATATATATCAAGCAGTCCAAAACTTGTAAAATTAATGAAATTGATAATAAAAATAATGCCATGCAAGTATATAAGAAAAATTTATAGAGAATGTTTTTAATTTTAAAAATAATGGCGTTGCACAAGTTTTATGTATTTGTACATAAGAAAGGGTGAAAGTAGTGGAAATAGTAAAAAAAGTAAAACATGAATGTGGTATGCGTACTATATATTTGTTTGGCATAAGAATTTTTAGTTATTTTTCAAAAAAACTTCCTTATTGGGTAATGTTGGATATAATGAAAAACATTGGCATAAAAGAATGCAAAAATGAGATTGAAAATATAGTTTTGGGTTCATCACATGCAAGACATGGGTTTATACCAGATGTTTACGAATATAACCTAGGAGGTTCAAGTCAGGATTTGTATACATCCTATAAATTATATGAATGGATTTTAAAAAATGATTTTAAGAATTTGAAAAATATAATTCTTTTTTATAGTCCGTTTTCCCCCGGATTTCAATTATGCAAAACAAGTGAAGCATGGAAATGTATAGCATATAAAACTTTTTACAATATTGATTTTCAATCGGAATTGCCCGAAGATGCAAAATATCTTGAAAAAAAATTACCGTATGTAATAAAAAATAAAAAATGCGATTTGCCCGAAAATTATCGCGGCGAGGTATTTTATTCTGATAAAAACGGTTTTATAGATATTGCCGCTATCGCAAAACGCTGGATAAAACACAACAGGAGAAATAACAATCAAAATTTATACCTTGAAAAATTAATTGAAAAATCAAACGCAAACAATCATAATCTATACATTGTAATTGCTCCTTTAAGAAAAGATTTAAAATTGCTTTTGCCTGATAAAGAAATAATTTTTAGTTCTTTGTATAAACTGACTGAAAATCATTCTACTTTGAAGCTGATAGATTTATACAATAGTGAAGATTTTGATGTTTTAGATTTTGAAGATACCGATCATATGAGTTATACCGGTGCTAAAAAATTAACGGGAATAATAAAAGGAATTATCGATACAATCGAGAGAGAGAGAGAGAGAGTAATCGCGCCGAAACTTTTAAGGCAATATATAATTAATAAAAAGGCGGCATAAAGTCAGAGGGATAAATGAAACTATTTTATAAAGAAAAGCAAGATAACGGAAGAAGCAAGATTTTATAAGTCCAATTTGAAAGAAATACGGGGTATGCATTAAACCTTGATAACTATCGTAAAATTTTCTCCCTGTTTTCATTGTATAATAAGAAAAATAGGGAGTATGAAATGAAAATAACAGTAATCGGAACCAAGGCGTTTTATGGAGAATTTTTTGAAAATTAACATAATTTTACAAAATCAAGCTTGATTTTTTATACGTAAAGAGGTATAATATAGATGAATAGCTTTGTCGAGATTTAGAAATACGTATAGCGTATTGTACTCGATGAAGCTATTTTACTTCTAGTATATCATAAAGGTGTACTGTTTGGGGTTTCTTTGTACTTTCGCCCTGATATTCTTCTGTATTTAAAATAACTCTGTATATTTTATCATTTATTTTTACGGATGATTCAAAATAATGATATTTTGCAATATTTGGTTTTTCAAACGGCTTGTCGTTTATTTTTGGGGCATTTGTATAGTTTGAGTTGTTTATTATTTCTTTAATACTCATGGCGTATTTATTATGTCGTCTTTTTTGTGCCTTATTTAAAGTTTTGGCTTTGCTTGAGTATGCTATGTGATTTTTAATTCTGGCTCCGCCTTGAAGGTTGATTTTCCATTTTGGATCTAAGGTATCAAAAATTTCTTTGCTGTCAATTAAATGCTGTATATATTCTTTCACATCCTGAATAGTCGGCGGTGTGGGAAAATTATTAGATAAATCTACAATATTAGCCAATTATTTAGCCTCCTTGCTGTCTTTCCGTTTTTATTCCTTTGTTAATTGTATATTGCAAAATAAATATTATCAAGCGTGTTTAATTAAAATTATAAATTATCCTTTGTTTTTATTGTATAATAAGAAAAACAGGGAGTATGAAATGAAAATAACAGTAATCGGAACAGGGTATGTCGGATTGGTTGCGGGAACGTGCTTAGCCGACATGGGAAATGATGTAATCTGCGTTGATAACAACGAAGAAAAGTTGAGCAAGCTTAAAAACGGAATTATCCCGATTTATGAGCCGGGATTAGAAGAGCTTGTTAAAGCAAACACTTCCGAAAACAGGCTGACTTTTACATCCGACCTTGATTATGCGGTTAAAAACTCGGATGTTTGTTTTATTGCAGTCGGAACACCTTCGGATACGGACGGTTCGGCGGATTTAAAATATGTTCTGGGTGTAGCACGTCAGATAGCAACAGCAATGAATGGCTATAAAGTAATTGTTGATAAATCAACGGTTCCTGTCGGAACTGCGGAAAAAGTGGCGGAGGTTATCAGGGAAAACACTACCCATCCGTTTGATGTTGTTTCAAACCCCGAATTTTTAAAGCAGGGTAATGCCGTTGACGATTTTCTATCCCCCGACAGGGTTGTTATAGGGTCAAATTCCCCTAAGGCAACTGCTATTATGCAGGAAATTTATTCGCCTTTCTTCAGAACAGGCAACAGAATTATTGTGATGGATGTTAAATCGGCGGAAATGACAAAATATGCCGCAAATTCGTTTTTGGCGGTAAAAATATCATTTATGAACGAGCTTGCAAATTTATGCGAGCATGTCGGTGCTGATGCTGAAATGGTGCGTGTCGGAATGAGTACTGATTCAAGAATAGGGAATAAGTTCCTCTTTCCGGGGTTGGGATATGGCGGAAGCTGTTTCCCAAAGGATGTTAAGGCATTAGTTCGAACAGGAAGTGATTATAATTGCGATATGTCGATAATTAAATCGGCAGATGAGGCAAATCAAGAACAAAGGCATTTGTTTGTTAAAAAAATAACAAAAAAATTCGGCGAAGATTTAAAAAATATGACTTTTGCCGTTTGGGGTTTGGCTTTTAAACCTAAAACGGATGATATGAGAGAGGCTCCGGCTATAACAATAATAAATGAGCTTTTAAAAAGAGGGGCAAAAGTTAAAGCTTATGACCCGAAAGCGATTGAAACGGCAAAAAGAATTTTTGAAAATAAAATCGAATATGCAAAAACTTCCTATGAAACACTTGAAGGTGCGGATGCTTTATTGCTTTTGACGGAGTGGAACGAGTTTCGCCGCCCTGATTTTGACAGAGTAAAAAATTTAATGAAAACTCCCGTAATATTTGACGGAAGAAATCAGTATAATTGTGATAGAATGAAGGAGCAAGGGTTTGAGTATTATTGTATCGGAAAATAGTGTGATTAAATTTTTAGATTTAGAAAAAGTTAACAATAGATTTAGAGAAGAAATTGATTTAAGAATTAAAAAAATTCTTGATAAGGGCTGGTATCTTCAAGGAGAAGAAGATAAAAGTTTTGAAGAAAATTTTGCAAAATATATTGGCGTAAAGCATTGTATAGGATGTGCCAACGGGCTTGATGCTTTAAATTTAATAATAAGAGCATACGGATTTAGCTCAGGTGATGAAATTATAGTCCCTGCAAATACTTATATAGCTTCAATTCTTGCAATTTCAGAAAATGGATGCACTCCTGTTCTTGTTGAACCATCTATAATTACATATAATATTAATCCTGATTTAATTGAGGAAAAAATAACAGGCAAAACAAAAGCTATAATGGTTGTTCATCTATACGGACAAGCAGTTCAAATGGATAAAATTTGGGAATTAGCAAAAAAATATAATCTAAAAATTATAGAAGATTCCGCTCAAGCACACGGCGCTTATTATAACGGTAAAAAAACAGGATGTCTTGGTGATGCTTCGGGATTTTCTTTTTATCCGGGAAAAAATCTCGGATGTATGGGAGATGGCGGATGTGTTACAACAAATGATGATGAATTGGCAAAAAAAATCAGAGCAATAGCAAATTATGGGTCTGATAGAAAATATCATCATATTTACAAAGGAATAAATTCAAGGTTAGATGAAATTCAGGCGGCAATTCTTGATGTTAAGTTGAAATATCTGGATGAAGATAATAAAAGAAGAAAACAGATAGCCGGATATTATAGAGAAAATGTTAAAAATAACAGAATAATTTTGCCTGAAATATATAATGAAAATTCTCATGTTTGGCATATCTTTGCAATCAGGACAAATAATAGAGATGAGCTGCAAAAATATTTAGAAAAAAATGATATTCAAACAAATATCCACTATCCTACGCCTCCGCATAAACAAGGGGCATATAAAGAATGGGAAAATAACAGCTACCCGATATCCGAAGAAATCCACAGAACAGAATTAAGTTTGCCGATTTCTCCAGTTATGACGGATGAAGAAGTTGAATATGTTGTGGAGGCAACTAACAAATGGAATATATAAAAGGGCTACTATCATTTTGTTGTACATGCTACAATCATGAAAAGTACATAAAAGAGTGTATTGAATCAATTTGGGATAATGATTATAAAGATATCGAAATCATTGTTATAGACGATGGTTCGTCAGATAAAAGTGTTGAAATTTTAAAAGAACTGAGATTAAAAAGTCCTTGCCGTTTTGAAATTATTGAACAGGCAAATACTCATAATATCGGATTGAATTTTAACAGGACTATTAGTAAAGCCCGCGGTGAATTTATAACATTTATGTCTTTGGATGATTATTATTGCAAAGATGCTTTTTTAGACAAAGTTAATTTCCTTATGGAAAATCCTAAAAATGCTTTTGCTATATCAAAATATGCACATAAATTAATCAATAATAAGTTTGTTGAAGGTAAACTTACAGATAAATTCGATAATATTACATCCATAGATATATTATGTGAAGTAGAATACAAAGAGGGAACTTTTGCTCTTCAAGGAAATATTTTCAGAAGAGAGATTATAGATAAAGTAAACGGTTTTGACGAAGATATATACGGAGATGATATAGTATTAAGAACAAAAGTCTTGCAATATATACAAAAAAATAGAGAATGGAATTTTAAGTTTTTTGATAATCCCTCGTTTGTGTATCGGCTTCATAATACAAATTATTCAAGTAATTTAAAATCTATGGCAAACATATATCTTGATTGTTATGACAAATATTGGGCAAACAAACCTTATCCGACTTTTATTACTGATTTTTTATTGATATTTTTCCTAAAAAGCAGATTTGATGATTTTTATCCAATATTTTTAAAACACACCAGAGCCTTACAAATGGTCTACTCAAACAAAAAGCTTATGAAACAATTTAAAAATAAATTAAATGATAAATATAATATTTTTAGTAAAATAAATAATTTTATATTAAGAAAAGAATACTTAAGCTTAAATAGAGTAAGATATGTATTGATGAATAGCATCAAAATTAATTTTAAAATTAATATTAAAGATAAATTAGCGTAGTAGGTAAAAATGAATGACAGTCCTCTTGTTTCAGTTGTAATACCCGCATATAATCATGAAAACTATATTCAAGAAACAATTAAATCAATAATTAATCAAACTTATAAAAATATTGAACTTATTATAGTTGATGATGGTTCAAAGGATTCAACTTGGCAAAAAATTCAAAGCATGAAAGATGAATGCCGGCAAAGATTTACCAATATTTATTTTGAAACCAAACAAAACGAGGGCACCTGTAAGACCCTAAATCGCCTTTTAAATATTGCAAACGGTGACTTCGTTTATATTATTGCATCTGATGATATAGCAAAACCTGAAGCTATAGAATTAGAGCTTAAATTTTTGGTTGATAATCCTGAATATGATTTATGTGTCGGAAATTCTGAATTTATTGATAACGAAAACAAAGTATGTTTCTGGGATATTAACGGAAATTATAAAGAAAAATGTGAAGATGAATGCTTTGAAACATTTGCGGATTTCTTTGAAAAGCATCGTTTTTTTAAGTTTCTGTCAAATAAATTTGGAACATATCAAACATTGTATTTGGGAAATTATATTCCAAACGGATACTTGATAAGAAAATCTGCTTTCAATTATATATTACCTTTTACGCCCGAAGCTCCGCTCGAAGACTACTATATAATGCTTCAGATTGCAAAATATTCAAAAATGAAATATATTGATAAAATTTTATTCTCATACAGACAGCATAAG
>CADBOZ010000135.1 GCA_902796515.1 uncultured bacterium
GTCTTTAGCGTCGTAAGTTTTGATTTCCTTTCCGTCTTCCGAAAAAGTTAATGACCCATCCGTTAAAACACCGTCAACATCAAATGCGACAAGTTTTATTCCGGATAATATCTGTTCCAAACTAATATTTTCTTTGTTCATATTTCCTCCGAATAAAAAAATTATACACCAAATGTACCAGTTTTAAATCCATTAAATAAAAATTATTATTTTCCTGTCGATACTTTATTTGTAGCGAATAAAGAAATAAAAATGAACGACATAGAAAAAATTAACCTCACCAAATCGCATTTTATTATAAATGCAGGTGACAACCCATTAAAACTTAAATATAAAAACACTCCCGATAAATTCATAATAGACATAAGCTCCATGAATTTAATACAAGCGACAAAAGTTGCAATAATGTGCTCAACATATTGTTTTATCAACTATTTCAAAAAGAAATTATGCTGGATAGTACGCGATGAAGAAATCAGAAATGCAATTTCCATATTGAGATTAAGAAACATAGAGCAGATTACGGTTGAGCAATCTAAAGAAATTTATACGGAGCTTGCCTCATGAATCTTTTAGAAGGAATAAAGTCCGAAAAAATATACGGAATAATAAGAGAGGACGACCCCGAAAGAGCATATGAAATTGCAAGAGCATACTATGAAGGGGGAATAAGATTTATTGAATTCAATTCTCCTCTTGCCGCAACCGAAAAATTTTCAAAATTAAATCAGGGAATAATAGTTCAGGGCGGAATAATTACGGCTCATCAAACACATCTTGCAATTGAAGCCGGAGCAAAAGTAATTTCAAGCCCGATTTTTCAAAGCAGTCTTGTAAGGCTTGCAACTTGTCTAAAAATAAATTTAATCCCTTCGGTTACAACTCCAAATGAAGCATATTCGGCATGGAAAGCAAGAATTCCATTGATTAAAGTATATCCCGTAAACGAAATGGGCGGAGTTGAGTATATAAGAGAAATGGTAAAACCGATGCCGTTTTTAAATATTTTACCTTGCGGTTTTGTTAAAACAGAAGAAGTAAAAGATTACTTGGATGCGGGAGCATCAGCCGTAGGTGTCGGAAGAAATTTATATAACAAGAGCAGTTATGAAGAAATTGTTCAAACTGTAAGAGAAGTTATTAAATCAATTAAATAACATTAGTATCCGTTTGGTATAAATTCTCTTGCACGAAATTTTGCGCCGAGTGATTTTGCTATAACTTCGCATCTTTCCTTATTTACGGGGAAATCCGGCACATCAACAACAATGCTTGCGGTTGTCGGGATTTTTTCTTCAACACAAGCTCTTATAAATCTCTTAACTTCTTCATAAGCATTTTCAATTTGAGGATTTGAGATTTTATTATATATTTCTTCCGTTTCCCCGTTTAAACTTATTGAAATACTGTCAACATACGGAGCTAATTCGGGTGCAACATTTCTTTTGTGAATATAATTTGCATGTCCGTTGGTATTTATACGTATTTTTAAATTTGAATAGTTGGCTTTTAAATATTTGCATATATCAACAACTTCATCAATTTTTACAAGAGGCTCGCCATATCCGCAAAAAACTATTTCGCCCGCCGATATAATCTTATTTTTATTTTCATCAAGTTGTTTTATTACATCTTTTGAAACGGCATTATCGCTATTTAACCACAGTTTTGCACCCTGCACATCTTCTTTTTGATTTCTTACGCAAAAAACACATCTGTTTGTGCAGGCGTTTGTCATATTTATATACGGTTTATTATCCAAAAAATATAAGTAATTTTCCGTCATTTTTCTCACTACATCTCAACTACAGGCTTCATCTTGTTTTTAAATTTTGTTGTCGAACCGAAGAACAACAAATCAATGTTACCCGTAGGGCCGTTACGTTGTTTTGCAATAATAATTTCAGCTTTGTTTTTAAGCTCAGGGTTATCTTTTTCATAATATTCGGGTCTGTGAACAAACATAACCACATCAGCATCTTGTTCTATCGCACCGGATTCTCTTAAATCGGACAACATGGGATGTTTATCCGTTCTGTCTTCAACTTTACGGGACAGCTGTGAAAGAGATATAATCGGCACGTTCAATTCTCTTGCAAGTGATTTCAAGCCTCTTGAAATACCTGATATAGCTTGGTTTCTATCTAATATCGTTTTATCTTCAATCAGTTGAAGATAATCTATAATAATTAAGCCTAAATCCGGAAATTTTGTTTTTACTCTTCTTGCTTTAGCTCTTATATCGGACAATGTAATGCCCGATGAGTCATCAATAATAATCGGTGCCTCATGAAGCTTATTCATAACATCTCCGATTTTTTGCCATTCAAGTCCGTCCAATTCACCCGTTCTTGCCCTTTGAGCATCAATCTCAGCTTCCGAGCAAAGAATTCTTTGAGTAAGTTGCAGGGCGGACATTTCAAGTGAAAATATCAAAACTGGAATTTTTTGAACAACCCCGATATTTTGAGCAATATTTAGCGCAAATGCGGTTTTACCCATTGAAGGACGTGCCGCAAGTATTATCAAATCTGATTTTTGAAAACCTGCAAGCATATCATCCAAATCATAATATCCGCTCGGAATACCCGTATACGTACCTTTGTTTGTATATCTGTATTCAAGCTGTTCAACAGTTTCCATTAAAAGATTAGTGATAAGTTTTGCATCCTGCGAAGATTTTTGTTGAGCTATTTCAAAAATTGTTCTTTCGGCAAGCTCCAAACTTACATCCGCCTCGGGATTTTTAAATGTTTCCTCGATAATAGTTGTACCCGCATTTATCAATCTTCTTTTTAATGCGTTTTCCTTAATGATTTGCGCATAATATTCAATATTTGAAGATAAAACGGTATCCAATCCGAGTTCTCCCAAATATTCGACTCCGCCGATTTCATCAAGCTTATTTCTTGAGCGAAAATATTCGGTAAGAGAAAGTCCGTCAATCGGCTTGTTTTGATTATACAGAATAAAGGCGGCCTCATATATGAGCTTATTTTGCGGAGAATAAAAATCTTCGGGTTCGATTATTTCAATTACCTTATTCATGCTCTCCGGATTAATAAGAATTGAACCGAGAACAGCAGCTTCCGCATCAAGATTATGAGGCGGAACATGCTTAATTGAAGAATTAGTTTTAGCCGGAGCCTTTATTGCCATAATTACTTAAAATCCTATTCTTAAACTTAAAGTTATTTTATCACAAACATCATACTATAGTTAGAAGAATTTTAAACTTTTTTGTAATTCTTATTCGATTGAAAAAACCGTAATATAAAAATGTAAACAGAAAGCCCCATCACACAGAATTATTACAGTTTACATCAGTATAGATAGACTGCTTATAAAGGATTATAAGCGTATTTTAGAAAGGATATTGCCATGGCAGTAGTAATTAACACAAATGTAGATTCTCTTAAAGTACAAAAGATTTTAAACGGTGCAACAAACAAACTTTCAACAACGATGCAAAGAATGTCTTCAGGTTTGAAAGTATTAACAGCAAAAGATGATGCTGCAGGTACAATCATTGCGGCAAAAATGGAAGTTCAATTAGACGGTAACAAAATTGCACAACAAAACGTTCAAAACGCAAATGCAATGATGGCAACCGCAGAAGGTAACCTTGATGTAATTGAAGATAATATGGTAAGAATTCGAGACCTTGTTCTTCAAGCTAAAAACGGAACTTATTCACCTACTGAAATCACGGCTATGAAAGAAGAAGTTGATCAACGTATCGCAGAAATCGGAAGAATTTCAACTTCGGCAAAATATTCATCACTATACTTGTTTAACGATGAAAAATTACAGGATAGAGGTGTTACTTTCCAGGTTGGTCCTAATAAAGAAGATGATAACACAATTACCGCGGATAAAAAGATATTTGAATCGGTTGATTTTGATACTTTAACCAAAGGTCTTGGAAATGACTTTAACTTATCAAGTTTATCAACTGCTGAAATGTTTAAAAATGCATTAGAAAAAATCGATGACGGTATTGATAACTTAACACAAAGAAAATCAGCAATCGGTTCTGCCGCAAATCGTACAGAGTCAGCTCTTAATACACTTGTAATTCAATATGAAAACTTATCAAGTGCAAAATCAATAATTACAGACTCGGATATTGCTTCAGAAGCATCGAGCTTCACTCAACAGCAAATCCTCCAACAAGTTTCAACATCCTTGTTGGCACAAGCAAATCAAGCGCCCAGCATTGCGCTAAGCTTGGTATAAATAGATATCTAACTGGTGATGGCAATACAGTGGGTCGTTATATTAAATATATCGACCCTTTTTTTTAACTGAAATTACTCTTAAATAACGCTACTCCGTCAAGCAAAAACTTATTACTTTCTTTCATAAGTAACGGTAATCGTTGATTTTGCAAGAGTATGTTTTAATATTTCATTATGAACTTCTTTAGGTTTTGTATCTTTTGTTGAATTTAATTTATCCGTATCAAGTGCAAAAACGGTAAAATTGTAATGATGAACACCATGACCCACGGGAGGACATGCTCCGCCGTAACCTGCAGTACCGAAATCGGTGACGGTTTCAATTGCACCTTCGGGTAACTTATTTTTATAAGCATTTACATCTTTCGGAATATTAATCATAAGCCAATGGTACCAACCGTTTTCTCGTGGCGCATCTGGGTCATGACATACTATTGCAAAACTTTTTGCATTAAGAGGCGCATTTACCCAGCTTAATTCCGGCGGCTTATTTTCGCCCGTACAACCGTAACCGCTGTACACAAGAGCGTTAGGCATGGTTGTATTATTTTTTATAGTCGGGCTCAATACCGTAAAAACATCAACCTTATCAAGTGCATTTGACATAATCATCCCTCCGAAATATAAACAAAGTGTAAGTATAAAAATATTTTTCATAAACAATTTCTCTTTTAATCAACTATTCCTATTGCGGCAAACACCGCAAAAAAGAATGAAAAATTCCTCGCTAAATAAAACCTGAACATATAAAATGCTATATTCAATTCTTCAATTTGCTTCCAATTTTCAAAAAATCCCCAATACCATCTCGGTTTAAATTCAACATCTTTTATATTTATATAATCATTCATGGATTGAAGCAACTTTGTTGCAATTGGTAAAGTTAAAAAAACATAAAACATCTTCGGGTTAAATTCTCCGAAAAATACACCCGCCACAATTACAAGATAAGCGGCTGTAATAATATATTTTAACAACTTAAGCGAATTTTCTTTTGAACCGGAAAGTACACAAAGTGTATTTCTTCCTTCCTGTTTATCAAATTCCCAATCCATGAGGTTATCTGTATGCAACAGTACAACCGTTGAAAAGAAAATTGCAACGGAGATGAAAAATAAATTAAAACTAAAATCACCCGTAAGAGCACAATAACCGCCATTAATCACCAGAGGCCCGTATATCATACCGATTACAAATTCACCCAGATAGTATTTAGGGGCAATAGGATAAAACAGTACAAACAATCCGCCCAACAACATGTAAATCAAAATTTTAAAACCCGAAATAAATGTGAAATAAAAACCGATAACAAGAGGAATTAAAAAAAGCAGTAAAATAATATATTCCACATGTTTTAAAGAAAAGGTGCCGTTGATAATAAGTCTTGCTTTTGTCGGAATAAAGGAATTAAAAACAACATCCTTTAACTCTACGCCTGTTTTTAGTTTTGATTTTACATCCGCATAATCATCAAAAAGATTTGCGCCCAAATGCACACTGCAAAGGGCAATCATAAGTATAATAAAATTTAATAATGAAAATTTGTCACTAAAATGAGAATAAGCTAATATTATAAAACAAGAAGCAAAAGTCTCTCCGAGTGCGTATGCCCGAGTCAATTCAAAAAGATTTTTTAATTTATCCACTTTAAAAACTCCAAAATTATAACAAAATTATTATATTCAAAATGAACCGTAAGAAAATAGTTCTTCAGAATAAAGAAATGTAACAATAAATAAAATTATTTTTTTAAAGTTAGGTTTTTTTACACAAATTAAAAAAATAATTAAATTTGCTGAAAATGCATCCAATTAATAGTTTTAACGAATTTAATGTTTTTAATGTGTTTTATGTTTAATAAAATTATTTTAATATTTTAGAAAAAGGCGCGTTTTTTAGGCATTTTTTTGCATTTTTAACTTGCAATGAAAACTTGAACATGTATGATTAATTTACTAAGTACGTTAGATAAGGAAAAACATGTCAAAAGACGTAATTGAATTAGAAGGTACAATTTTAGAAGCATTACCAAACGCAATGTTTAGAATTGAACTTGAAAACGGACATGAAATATTAGCTCATGTATCCGGAAAAATAAGAAAGAATTTTATTAGAATATTGCCCGGTGATAAGGTAAAAGTTGAAATGACCCCTTATGATTTGAGCAGAGGAAGAATTACATACAGATTAAAATAAGGACAGAAAAATGAAAGTTAGAGCATCAGTAAAAAAAATATGTAAGGACTGTCAAATTATCAAAAGACGCGGAAGAGTGACAGTTGTATGCAAGCACCCGAAACACAAACAAAGACAAGGTTAAACCGATTTGATAAGCCCGACAGTAAGAGGGCATAAGGTGTACAGCATAAATGCATGCGGTATGCAAATATGAAACGAGAACCGTAACGCATTATTTAACAAATCAAAATCAATCAAAATAGGAGAAAATAAATGGCAAGATTGGCTGGGGTTGATTTACCCCGTAATAAAAGAATGGTTATAGCATTAAC
>CADBOZ010000136.1 GCA_902796515.1 uncultured bacterium
GTTTTGTACGTTTTGTTGAGCAATTTTGTTACCGTCTAATTGAACAGCCATTTTTGCTGCGATAACGGTACCTGCTGCGTCATCCTTAGCGTTAAGTACTTTTAAACCGGAAGACATTCTCTGCATAGCAGTTGAAAGTTTTCCTGTTGCGCCACTTAAGATGTTTTGAACTTTTAATGAGTCCACGTTTGTGTTGATAACTACTGACATAATTTATACTCCTTTATTTCTTGCGAACCGCTGAAAATAAAATGGGGAATTTTATTTTGTCATCCTTGCGGTTCAATATCCTTATTACACTATTACTCTATTATTTTTTTTAACGGGAAAGAATTAAAAAGAAGTATAAGATTTGTCATACTTTAGTTTAAATTGAAATCGGATTTTAAACATCAAAAAGCAGAGGTTTACGCCTCTGCTTTTAATTTCAACGTATTTTTATTTCTTAAACGTAAGAAATTTCTTTTATAATTGAATTTCTTCCTGCAACAGTACTTACAATAGCCATAATCGTAGCACACATTGCAACTTCCGAGTCAAGTTTATTAACCGCAGAACCGACACCAACAGCGCTTGCGCCTGATGCAAAAGCTAAAGGTGCAGTCTTGGGAGTAATTCCCGAAGCAGTCATTATCGGTAAAGAAGTATGTTGAATTAATTCCAATGTATTTGCTATAGTTGCTTCCGCATAGCTTACAAGGTGCGCCGACGGATTGGTTGAATTTGTATCAGCTTTTAAACCTTCGGTTTGAATTAAATCAACACCTAAAATTTCAAGTTTTTTTGCAAGTTCAATTTGTTTTGAAATATCAATGCATCCCGGAATGGTAACACATATAAAAGGATTATAGCTTTCAGTTAAATTCATTGTTTCAAGAACGATATCATAAACTTCTTCATCACTGAAAGATTGACCTTCTTTATATAAAGCATCAAAGTTTCCGATTTCGATAGCATCAGCACCCCATTTAACCGCTTCAAGCAATTCAAAAGGATGAACAGAAGAAACGAAAATCGGCAACTTGGTATTTTTTCTTGCCGTTTCATAAACTTCTTTATCGCAAGCAATATCTACCGCGCTTGCATGTGCTTTTTGTGATGCGCGGCAAACTTTTGCAACATTTTCGATATCGTAGTTGTTAATTCCGGCAATAATTTTAACCGCTCTTTTTTCTCTGAGATGTTTTTTAAAAACTTCTATGCCCATTATATCTTCCTCTTTTCTACTACATTTGAATTTTATCATAACTAAATATTATGTGCAATGTGCATTATTTAAAGCCGTGCTACATTAATTTCATAATATTGAAGGTTATTAGTGTGCTTAATTATATAAAAACAAAAGTCCAAATTTTATTAATATTTTTCTTATTTTTTCTTAACTTATCTTCATACTCGTTTGAGTATATTTCAAACGAAGAAAAGAATTATATTGAAGTTTACGAAAAAACAATTCCGTCCATTGTCGCAATTGAAGCCGATATAGACAGAGGGACATCGGGCGGAACAGGATGTATAATATCAAAAAACGGTCTTATCTTAACCAGTTCACATGTTATAGATAAAGCGGAAAATATAACGGTCATTTCCAACAGCGGAAAAAAATATTCAGCCAAAGTACTTGCCGTATTAAAGAATAAAAATGACCTCGCAATAATAAAAATAGAACCGAAAGAAGATTTGGCATTATGCAAATTCGGAAACTCGGACAATGTCAAAGTCGGACAAAGAGTCTTGACCATAGGATGCCCGTTTGGGTTTAAAGACACTCTCACGACAGGAATAATTTCAAGAATAGACTATCAAAGAAACAAAATCCAAACAGATGCCGCCATAAACCCCGGATGCTCCGGAGGCCCGCTTCTGAACATGCAAGGTGAAATTATAGGAATTAATCAATCAATTTACAATCCTGACAACAATCGCTCAAACATCGGGATAGGATTTGCGCTTCCTTCCAATTATGCCGTTGATTTTATAAACAAAGCCGGCAGAAAGCTTGTTTCAAAAAAATAACGTATATTATATATAAGAATGAAGTTTTATTAACATTTTTGAAATATAAAGCTCAAATTGTAGAATGTATGTATGGAATACATTTCACAGATAGAAAAACTATACAAATTTTTTGAGTTTACACTTGATTTTGAAGAAGTTCACTTAATGTACAAAATGAAACATTCTTTTAATGATGACTTAAATTTAATAGGATGTTTTTTTAAGGATTTTCTGACAATTAAACAGGATGGCGTAATACCCGATGATGAAAGCATCTATGATAATTTCGTATTATGGTTTGAAGAAAACAGTATAAATTCAAAGCAAAATATTAAAGAAGTATATGAATATTCAATATACTATTTAAAAATCATATTTGAAGAATTTGAAGATAATGAAGCACAATGCGCCGTTTCAACAATCAATGCATGCTTTGCTATTGATGTTTATCCGAACCTTATGTGTATTTTTTATAAATATTACATTCAAAAAACGGATACACAAACTTTTTATAGCATGCTAAAATCGATAACGGATATTGTCTTAAAGAGATATGAAAAAGTTTCGGACAATATATTAAAATATAAAGACTTAAATGAAAGAATAGGCTTGGGAGAGCCGGAAAGAGCAGTAATATAAATGGTTGCTTTTATAGATAAAGCAAAAATAAGAGTTATTTCGGGTGCCGGCGGTAACGGTGCATTAGCGTGGCGGCGCGAAAAATATGTTGATAAAGGAGGCCCCGCAGGCGGCGACGGCGGTGCGGGAGGAGATGTATACTTTGTTGCAACGTCAGATATGTCCACACTTCTTGACTTTACTCATAAATCAGTATACAAAGCTCAAAGAGGCGAAAACGGAAGAAATAAAAATTGCCACGGTAAAAACGGTGAAGACTTATATATAAAAATGCCGGTCGGTGTTTTAGTTCGTGACTTAAAATCAAATAAGCTTATAGCCGATTTAGACTATGACGGCAAGACAATTCTTATCGCAAAAGGCGGAAGAGGCGGAAGAGGAAATGCAAGATTTGCAACAAGCCAAAAAAGAGCACCGCAGTTTTGCGAACCGGGAGAACCATCAATAGAACGCGAACTTGAATTGGAATTAAAATTAATAGCCGATGTAGGACTGGTTGGTATGCCTAATGCGGGCAAATCAACTTTAATTTCAACAATCAGCGCGGCAAGACCAAAAATAGCAGATTATCCTTTTACAACACTTGTTCCCAATTTAGGTGTTGTTAAAAAGCCTGACGGCGACGGTTTTGTAATAGCCGATATTCCCGGATTAATAGAAGGTGCTTCGGAAGGACTCGGACTTGGTTATGAATTTTTAAGGCATGTTCAAAGGTGCAAACTGCTTCTCCACGTTGTAGATATTTCAAACGATCTGAATATTGAAAATTACAAAAAAATTAATATTGAACTTGAAAAATTTGATAAAGAACTTTCAAAAAGAGAACAGATTATCGTTTTAAATAAATGCGATGCGGTTAAAGATGATAAAGCAGAGGAAATTAAAAAACAATTTGAGAATGAACTCGGCATTAAAAACGATATTTTTGTCATCTCTGCCGCAACAAGGCATGGCATAAAAGAACTTCTTGATTATCTGTATATAAAACTGGATTCTCTTGAAGATATTAAAATTGAATTAGATATTGAAGAAGACGTGGCATCATTGGATAATGATGATTCGGATTTTGAAATTACAAAACTTAATAAAAATACATTTGAAGTAACGGGAGGAAAACTTAAGCGTCTGGCTTCCGTTACCGATATCAAAAACATGTCGCAAATGAAAAGATTTACAAATATATTAGATTCAATGGGGGTATATGATGGATTAAGAGAATGCGGTATAAATAACGGCGACACAATAATTGCCGCCGGAATTGAGTTTACTTTTGATGAAAATTATTATTAATATTTTGACAAATTGAAAACTCATAGTAAACTTAAATTATATTATTGTTAACGTAATTAGTATTAGAATAGTAAGAGTTTAAAGTATTAATGTTTTTTGAGAATGAAAAAGATATAGCTAGAGATGGGGCGGATTTACAGGTTTCGGATGACGGAACAATAACATGGGATGATGTTCTTGATGTTTCGGATGATGACGTTGCCGATAAAGATACATCATTGGAAAATAATAATGTAACCCCCGATAAAACCGGAGAAATTACGGATGAAGAGTTTGCCGGCATGCTTGACGACACATCCGATGTTGCAGACAATACGAGCAATGCTAATTCGGATGATTTTGATTTAGACAGACAGCTGGAAAATATCTCAACCGACGGCGGTAATGACGATAACGTTAACTCGGATTTTAAAATTCCCGAAAAGAAAAAGTCTAAAGGTTCAGGCTCTATGACTTTTCTTATCGCATTACTGTTTGGTATACTTCTTGCAGGCGGTGCATATTACGGATACACATATTTTAACGAGCAGGGAGTATCGGGCGACGATCTTCAAAGAAATCAGTCTGTTGAAGATGTAATGAACAATACAACAAGTGAAGATATAGCTCAGAGAACTGAAAACCAAGAAGAAGGCATCCCTGTTGTAAATGAAGACGAAACGGACGAAATAAAACCTGATGTACAGGAAGAAGAGCCGAAAACCGAAGAAAAGAAAGAGGTTATAACCGTTATACCGACAGGCAGACCCAATCCTTTTGTTCCTATAGCAAAATATCTGAAGGTTGAAATTCCGGAAGTTCAGACGGTAGTGCAATATGACAAAGCTAAAATTACTCAGCCGCCGCTTGAATTTGCAAAAGAAGATCCGGCAACGAAAAAGATGACCACAATAGCAGTATCAGGTATTATGTATGACGAACAAAAGCCTTCTGCAATCATCACTTTTGAAAACAATGATTATTTTGTTCAAAGAGGCGATAAGCTGGATGATTACAAAGTTGTGGATATAGCTAAAAACTCGGTAACTATTGCTTACGGTAAAAATTTATATAAAGCCAATGTCGGCGAGGAATTTAAACTGACGGAATTCTACGGAAATGCAAAATATCTCGGCGGAGATTCTGCAAGCGGAAGACAATATTACTCAATAAAAGATAACGGAAACGAAAACCAAAATATTAAGAAACCAAACAGCAGATATTCCGAATTTGCGGAGTATGTTTCGGATAGTGATGTAACGATTAGAACAAGATAATAAATCAGGAGAAAAAATAAAATGCAAAAATTTATGCTGAATAGCGCCGGAAAACTTTGTTTAGCACTTTTAAGCTTAACGCTTTTAAACCCGCCGGCATACAGTATGGAAGATAAAATAACTTATTTGGATAATGTTTCAAGAGCATACACCCAGCCAAAAAGTAAAGTTTTAACAGACAATTCTTACGATGTTAATAACATTGAAACAACTTTAAAGCTTGACTCAAGTCCTATAATCGGAACTAGCGGATACAAAAGAGTAAACCTCTCTCTCCGTGACTCTGATATAAGACAAACTCTCAGAATGCTGGCTGATAAAGCAGGCGTAAATATTGCATTTGATGAATCCGTTAACGGAAAAATAACTCTTGATTTGAATGATACAACATTAAATGAAGCATTTTCGATTATTTTTAAATCATCTCAGTTAAGTTACGTTCTTGACGGCAATACAATAATTGTTATGAGCCTTGAAAGTGCAAAAAATGTTGCATATACAAGAAAAAGCATGACTGTACTGCCTGTTAAATACGTTAATTCATCACGTATTGCGCAATTCTTAAATGCAAATTTATTTAACTCCAATATATACGGTTTATCAAGTAAACCTATCGTAACATCAAACCCCGGAACAAACCAGATTGTTATATTCGGTACAAACGCAGATGTAAATGCCGTTAAAAGAGTGCTGCCGGTGCTTGATACAAAGCCTATAATGAATACTTTCAAAGTAAACCATACCACACCTAAAGAAATGGCAACATTAATTTGTAAATCATTATTCTACTCTGAAGATGGCGGTATGGAAGGCGAAGGTGATACAGGCTCCGATGGCGATACATTGGCGCTTGGCGGAGGTTCCGTTGCATGCAGAGATAAAGCGGAACAGGCAGGCGGGGAAGAAGGACTGTCTACCTTTAAAGCAGCACCTCTCACCGTTACGTATTTTTCAGACCTCGGAAGAATATCGGTATACGGCGGTTCTCCCGAACAAGCCAATATGGTAAGAGATTTTATTAAAGAACATGATAAGAAACAGTTGATGGCATATATTGAACTTTCGGTTATTGAATTAAACGAAAGCGGTTCAAAACAATTCTCAAATACTTGGGATTTATGGACACCGTTTATATCAATAGGTTTCGATCCCGAATCCGGACTTTCAACAAAATCATCAATTTTCTTATGGGGTAATCAATATCCGACCGTTGCTTCAAGATCGGTTACAGTTTCATCTAACAACGGTGTTACCACAACAACGCAGCCCGAAACAACACTTATTAAGCGCGGAAACAGCCACGCTTTAACATATCAGTTGAAGTATCTTGTTGAAAACGGAAACGGAAGAGTTTTAACAAATCCTAAAATTATGGTTACAAACGGAAGAAAAGCAACTATAGATATGACTTCAGACTATATTAAATCCGTTACAAGCCAGATATTACAAAGCTCATCTTCAATCACAAGCGGTACTCAAAAAACATATGAAATCGGAAATGATGAAGGTCTGTTAATTGAAATTACACCTTTTATTTCTCCTGACGGATATGTTTCAATGAACATTGCTCCTGAATTTGCAACTATCAAACAACAGGTTACATCAAGAGGTGAAAGCGGAGAACCGGAAATTGCCGCAACTTTATTACAAAGACGTGACCTTGACCTGAAAAATATCAGAGTTAAAGACGGAGAAACACTTGTTCTGGCAGGTTTAATTAAAGAAAATGAAACACAAACGGTTAAAAAGATGCCGTTCTTGTCCGACCTCCCTGTCGTAGGTGCTTTCTTTAGAGGAAATTCAAGCAGTAAATCAAGAGAAGAACTTGTAATCGTTGTAACACCGCATATTGTAAAAGATGATGACAATACAAGCGGCAATATATACGATCTATAGAGAATAAGCTAATAAGATGGACACCAACACATATACAAAAATAATCAAAAATATAAATTTTGACCTTGCTCAAAAGATAAATTTATCAATAGCGGACGAACTCGGTTTTGTTTTGCTCGATATTCAAAATGATATTTATTTTGTCGGAATAGGTAAGAATTCCGACAAAATGAGAATTAGAGAGTATTTGCAAAACGTAGTAGGGAATAATATAAACTTCATCCCGTTTGAGGAAAGGTTTGACCCCTTATTTGAATACTTCTGCGGTCAAATGAACGCTCGATTTGGTATTAATTATACACCTCGAAAAAAAACCGCCGCAAATAATTCAGATGATTTATCGGGTGATGATATAGGCGAAGATGACTTAAATATAACCGATGACGATTTATCTTTTGATATTCAAATTGATGAAGGCGATGATTCTCAAGATATACTTGACGAAGGTGACAACGACATAAACGATAGCAACGAAGACTCATTTATGACATCGGATGACGACCAAAGTTCGCAAGATGATGAAGCGGATATGGAAATAAATACATCCAAAAATATACCGGCACAAGAAAAAAAGTCAGCCGATATTAATCAGGTCAAAGCACCGCAAACTAAAAAGCTCGGTGAAATCTTAATTGAAGAAAAATTAATTACTAAAGACCAGTTAAATATTGCACTCGCTGAAAGCAAAGCGCAAAAGTTACCTTTGGGTGCAACATTGGTTAAACTCGGCTATATAAAAATTAAAGACCTGAAAGAAGCTCTTGGAGCGCAGTTGGGTCTTGATTTTGCTACAAGCGAACAATTACAATCTTTGCCGATTGAAACCTCGGTATTCCCCGAAGACTTTATCAGGTTAAATAAAGTTATACCGTTAAGTATGTCCGATAAAAAGCTGGTTGTCGGCATGGTTAATCCGTCCGATACAAAAGTAATAAACGAAATCGTATTTCAAACCGGATACAAACCCGAGGTTAAACTTGTAACACATGCTGAATTTGATAACTTTTTAACCACTTATTTCAGTAAAGATAAAGAAGAAACAGAAAATCTTTATAAACAAATTGAAGAAGATAATCAAATGCTCGATCAGAGCAATCTTCAGGAAGATGCCGCTAAAGAAACAGAAGATTCAGATGGTACTGTTGCACAATTAGCACAAAAAATAATTTCAATGGCAGTCGAAAGACGTGCATCAGATATTCATATCGAACCCTTATCGGTAGGCTACAGGGTAAGATTCAGAATTGACGGTTCATTACATGAGATTTTAAAAGTACCCGCAAAAGTTGATAGTGCATTATTATCCAGATATAAAGTTCTTTCCAGAATGAATATCGCAGAACACAGACGCGCGCAGGACGGTTCATTTACAGTTAAATTTAACGGTCGTCCTCAGGATTTCCGTGTAAACACTCTTCCTGTTGCCGGTCGTGAAAAGATGGTTATTCGTGTACTTGCGCCGCAAATGGATTCGAAACAGGCAAAAGCAAATAAAATCGAAATTGTCGGAGCATCCGAAGAAGATATTAAGAAAATCAATTTCCTTGTATCCTGCCCGAACGGTATTGTACTGACATCAGGCCCTACAGGTTCAGGTAAAACGACTACATTGTACGCAATATTAAGATACATAAACTCTGATGATGTGAACATTACAACAATTGAAGACCCTGTCGAAATTAAACTTGAAGGTATTAACCAATCATCGGTTAATACAAAGGCGGGCATTACTTTTGCAAATTCACTTCGTGCAATCCTAAGACAAGACCCTGATACTATATTAATCGGGGAAATTCGTGACTATGAAACGCTTGAAGTAGCAATCTCGGCTTCACTTACAGGTCACCTTGTATTATCAACAATCCACACAAATTCCGCAGCGGCAACAATTACGCGTTTAATTGAAATGGGTGCAAAAGATTACCTTATTTCTTCAACATTAGCAGGCGTTGTTGCTCAACGTCTTGTAAAACGCTTGTGCCCGAATTGTAAAGAAGAATATTACCCGACCGAAGAAGAAGCAAAACAAATTTTAACCGATCCCGAAGAAATTCGAAAATTAACTCAAACAAAATTATATCGTCCTAAAGGTTGTTCAAGCTGCAGAAATACGGGATACCTCGGACGACTTGCGGTATTGGAAATAATGGTTTTAAATAATGACATCAGAAAAATGATTGCTCAACGCGCACATGATGTTGAAATTGAAGAATATGCGGTTAGTCATGGTATGAAAACCCTTAGAATGTCTTGCTTAAGACACATTCTTGACGGCGAAACATCAATTGAAGAACAAGTTAGAATATTAGGTTTGGCAGGCGACGAATAATATGAGTACTTATACATATAACGCTTTAAAAAATAATAAAATTCAAGTTTCAGGAAAAGTAGAAGCCCTGAGTCCGTCTGATGCCAGAAAGAAAATTCGCGAGATGGGTTTGGTGCCTACTCACGTTGTTGATGTAGGCAACGGTAAACAGGAAAAAAAATCCGACAGTAAACGTGTTGCAAAAACCGTAGGAGCCTTAAGTTTAAGAGAAAAAATAGATTTTACCTCAACTCTTGAAATATTAACTTCAACAGGTATACCCATTATTGAAGCGTTGTTATTCGTTGAACAAAATTCCGATTCAATGAAAATAAGAAAAATTACACAGGACTTTAGAAAGCAAATCATTGACGGTTCAACTCTGGGTGAAACACTGGAAAAATATCGTCATATATTCGGAAAGGTATATATAGGTCTTGTTAAAGCAGGTGAAGATTCCGGGGAATTAGATAAAACCTTAAGCCGTATGCTTGAACTGTTAAAAAAACAGGATAACGTTAAAGGTAAGGTTATCGGAGCGCTTATATATCCTTCGGTAGTTGTAATTCTTGCTTTTATTGCCATTCTTGTAATGTTAATATTTGTATTTCCTGCATTTGATGAAATGTTCAACAATCTGGGTAAACCGTTACCTCCGATTACTAAAGCTTGTATGAATATGGGCGTATTCATGAAGCAAAATTGGATTATTGTAGTAGCAGCACTTGTCATTATTCCGCTGGCTTGTTTTAAATTATACCAGAGAGATGATGTAAGACAGGTTATCGACAGAGTTGTTTTAAGATTACCTATGCTGTCTGAAATGATGAGATTTTCGAACTTTTCAAACTTTATTGCGGTGTTGCAGGTTTCATATGAAGCAGGTATCCCGATTATCGATTGTCTTGCTCTGGCAAATTTAACAATGGACAACTTTGTTTTAAGAAACGCTATTAAAGACGTTGCCGCAAAAGTTCAACAAGGTACACACCTTTCTGTTGCGCTAAGGGCGGTCAGTCAGGTTCCGAATATGATGACATTTATGATTGCAACGGGTGAGCAATCCGGTCGTCTTGGCGATTCTTTGTTCCATTGCGGTTCGTTTATTGATAAAAAACTTGATGCTACGATTGATGCATTTACAAAGTTAATTGAACCTATGCTTATGATATTCATAGGCGGTATCGTCGGTCTTTTAGGTTTAGCGCTTTACCTGCCGTTATTTCAGGCTTATCAAACATAAAGAAAAACTTGAATTTATGTTGCTGCGCCATTATAAAGCCGGTATAAGATTGTTAAACTTTTAGCATGTATATAAAATGGTTTAAAAAAGATTAACCAAGCTTTAGATAAATTAATTTGCCGGTTTTAAATATAAATAAAAAGTTCAAGAAATAACATTGATTTTGTCAGTCAATTTATTGCATTAAAACAGCCTCCTTGTAATAAAACAATGAGGCTGTTTAAAAGTTAAATCATTTATTGCTATTTAGCGGCTTTTGTTGCCATATTAACAAATGGCATAGAGTTTCCGAACATATATTCCGGCAATTTACCGTCCCATTTCTGAACCGCTTCATATTCAACAAGTGCTTTATTCTGCGTAAGTGCCGTAGCTCTAATCTTCATTGATTTTGCCTCAGCCTCTGCAGAGATTAGCTTTTGCTTTGCTTCTTCTTCTATTTGAACAGTCTTATTTTTTGCTTTTAAGGCTTCTTGTTCCGCTGTTACTTTAGATTCAATAGCCTTTTCAAATACTTCGGAATAATTTATATCAATAATTTGAAACGACGTTACATTTATATATCTGTCTTTTAGCTGGTTTTGAAGTTTTGATAAAATTTCATAAGTGGCATTTGCTCTGTTCGCAACCAGGTCTTGAGCATTCCATTTACCTATGACATCTTTAATATTTCCTTCAATTGCAGGCAAAAGGATTGTTTCAACGTAATTAGAACCGACTTCCCTGTACATTTTATGAACATTTTCGGGCTGCAAATTGTAGTTTGTAACATATTTTATTTTTGCCTGCTGGATATCTTTCGTATAAACTTCTGTTGCAGTTTCCCACTTTTGCGTTTTTACATCCATAGCTTTAATTTTAGATATAAAAGGAGTGACAAAATGAATTCCTTCAGAGTAGCTTTTAGGAGAAACCTTTCCCAATGTAACTTTTACCCCGCGTTCACCGACACCTACTATTGCTATCGGATTACACCATACAATAAATATAATGAGCAAAATTCCGATTGCTATTGCCATAGCTGATTTTTCGTTATTCATAAATACCCCTTAAATCAAACCTATTATTGCAAGTACAGTATAAACTACAACAATAAAAACTGCAAAAATTAAACAAAAATTAAGAATTTGTTTTCCGTAAACCTTATATAAATTTACACCCATAATAAGCCCTACACTTGCAAGCACTACATTTACGGCAATTGCCATTGCAATTAAAATAAATAAAATTCTTATAGCCATATTTCCTCTTTTTTATATATACTATAATATATGAACTGATAGTAGCATCGTATTATTAAATTAATTTATGTGAGGAATAAATGAGCATTTTATCTCTGGAAAAAATTTATGACGCAAAAAAAGTTTTAAGCGAAGTTGCAAGAAAGACAAATCTTGTGGATTCAAAAACTTTAAGCGGTAAAAATAAAATTTATCTTAAAGCTGAAAATCTGCAATTAACAGGTTCTTTTAAATTAAGAGGAGCATATTATAAAATTGCAAAATTAAACGAAGAAGAAAAGAAAAAAGGTATTATAGCTTGTTCGGCGGGAAATCATGCTCAAGGAGTAGCACTTGCGGCTCAAAAAAACAACATTAAAGCAACAATATTCATACCTGCAACAGCTCCCATTTCAAAAGTCGAAGCAACAAGAAGCTATGGCGCTGAAATAAGACTCATTGACGGAGTGTATGATGATGCGTACAGAGAAGCTATAAAATTTCAGCAGGAAACAGGCGGCATTTTTATTCATCCGTTTGATGATATAGATGTTATAGCAGGACAAGGCACTATTGCGCTTGAAATAGTTGAGCAGCTTCCGGAGGTTAATGCGGTAGTTGTCCCAATCGGCGGAGGCGGATTAATATCAGGTGTAGCCGCAACTATTAAACAAATTAATCCTTCTTGCAAAGTTTACGGCGTTCAGGCAACGGGCGCAAGCTCAATGTATGAATCAATAAAAGAAGAAAAAAGAATTGAACTTGAACATGTAAACACATTTGCCGACGGTACGGCAGTTAAACTCCCCGGAGAATTAACTTATCAGTTCTGTAAGGAATATGTTGATGAAATAGTAACCGTTTCGGATGATGAAATTGCAAGTGCCGTTTTAACTTTAATGGAAAAAGAAAAAGTTGTAGCGGAGGGCTCCGGAGCATTGCCGGTTGCAGCGATTATGTTTGATAAAATACCCCTTGAAAACAAAAATATAGTATGTCTTGTTTCGGGCGGAAATATTGATGTAAATATTTTATCAAGAGTTATCAACAGAGCATTGTTAAAGACGGGAAGAATTTCAAACCTGACAATTGAATTACTCGACAAGCCGGGACAATTAAGAGATGTAAGTACAATTATTGCTTCCCTCGGTGCAAATGTTATTCGTGTTCGCCACAATCAAGGCGGAGAAGGAACGGATATTAACGATTGCTACTTAAAAATCTCCATGGAAACAAGAAATTTTGAACATTTTGAAAAAGTAAGACGGGCGCTTATTGACAAAGGATATAAAATTTTATCATCAGTACAATAGCAAAAAGGAAATATTATGAAAAAAACAATATACACTTCATCGGCACCGGAACCTGTAGGCCCTTACAGTCAAGCAATTCAAACCGATAAATATCTTTATTGTTCGGGGCAAATCGCAATCAATCCCGCCAATAATAAATATATTAATTCAACAATAGAAGAAGAAACTTATCAGGTTGTAAAAAATATTGAAGCGGTACTATCCAAAGCGGGATATACTTTTGAAAATGTCATTAAAACAACCTGCTTCTTATCCGATATGAACAATTTTTCGAAATTTAATGAAATCTATTCAAAATATTTTACATCATCTCCGGCACGCTCTTGCGTTGAAGCAAAGCTTCCGAAGGGAGCACAGGTAGAAATTGAAGTTATTGCATATAAAGAAGATTAATTATATTCACCCTTTAAAAATATGCCCAGATGCGTTTTGAAGAGTTCTATTTTATCGGCTTTGTTTATGGCTTCATCCTTTAAATAAAGATTTAAAATATACGCTGCAAAAGGCGGATTGTTTTCTTCAAGAGGGTTGATGTCTTCTATGCCTTTATTTACGGGCAAATATATAATTTTTGTATTTTTATTATTCAATATATTTTCAAATTTTTTGTATCCCTTGACCGTATCTGATGCATATATAATATTATTTTTACTGATATCTATATCATGCTTTATATATTCAAAATAGAGGTTATGATTGCAAAACAGATTTTGTTTATTTAATCTTGAATTCAGACCGAAAACAAATAGGATTAAAAATGATATTATAAAATTGTATTTTGTCTTAAAATCCTGAACTATAAATAAGCATACAACGGAAAGATACATAGGGTAAACAATATAAAAATACCTGTATAAAAATATCGGTTTTACAACATATGAAAAAATAATTGAAGCAAAAAACACAAATACAATAGCAAATATATTGTATTTTAAAAATATTTTATTCTTTCTTTTTCTTAAAAAACAATACAAAAGCGCAGTTCCGATTATAAATAAAATAAATACAGTACCACTTCCGGCAAGTGTTTTAAATACAAGTTCAAAATCACCTCTAAGAGGCGGTTTTAGCCATGAATTAAAGTCCGAAGTTAAACCTTGAATTTTATAAATTATCAAAGGGATATAAAAAAGGAAGGAAATAAAATTTACCGCCAAGAACGATTTTATTCTTTTTTTTGATAAATAAAATATTCCGAATATAAAATTATACAAAAATAAAAAAGCGCCGTAATAATGAGTGTAAAGCATCGCAAGTGTTGAAATAAAATAAAATATTCTGTTTTTCTTTTTAAAATCAAATAAAAAAACCGAACACAAAACACTTAGCAGCATAAGCAGCATATAGCATCTTATTTCCTGAGAAAAATAAATTAAAATAATATTAATTGAAACAAGGAAAAGTCCTGCCGTTGCACACTTATCAGAAACATTTTTCTTTAAATATATAAAAAACACAAAGCAGAATAAAAGCCCTAAAATTACGGATAAAAACCTAAAAAATAATTCATTTGCAAAAAACATCCTCCATATTTTAAATAAAATAAAATACAAAGGAGGATTTCCGGGGTCATTAAACAGACTTACAACGGGAGAAAATTTATCGGTTACAACTATAGAATAAACCTCATCATCCCAAAACGGAATACCGTTGAGTGAAGAAATTCTTAATATAAACGCCAAAAGGAATATAACTGCGGGCATAATTTTAGTACTAAAATTAAAACCGTATCTTGATAAATAAAACACAAGAAAAATATAAGATAAAATATAGAAATAGGGATTATAAAATAAAGAAAGGAAAAATACGGTAAAATAAGAAATAATATCCCTTGAATTATCCGTAATTATTTCATTTTGAGGCTGAAAAAAGCTCATTTCGTTTCCGTTGTACAAAATTATTTTTTCAACGTTCTCAGGATTATTTAGAGTGATTTTATTTATTTTAAAGTTATAGACAGGACTAATCAGGTAATGACCTTTATCTATTTTTAAAATCTTATTTATTTTACTTGTATTAAACAAGACTTCAGGTGCCATATCATTTTTTAAAGTTAAATCAATACTTATATCTTTATATATTCCGCCAAAATAAGGAACGGAAATTCTTTTCATATTCAAAAAGAAAGATAAAAAAATGCTTATAAAAAACAATGCCGCAATTATAGTTTTTTTCATAACTTACCCGATAATTCTTTTTCAAGATACTGTCTTGCAAACATTAATTGCGGATCAATATTATTTATAAAATCCATATGTGAAAAATTGACCGTATAATCAGGTTTTATACCTTTATTATTAATATCCTGACCTTTTGGTGTTATGTATTTTGCAATAGTTAAATTCATTCCCGATTGATTTGGAAGAGAAAATACTTTTTGAACAAGTCCTTTACCGAAGGTTTTTGTTCCGACAAGAACCGCCCTTGAATTGTCATGAAGCGCGGAAGATAATATTTCCGATGCGGAGGCGGAATTTTCATCAATCAATACAACAAGCGGATTTGAATATATATAACCGTCATTTTCAACATTATATACATTTTTCTTTCCTTGTCTTGCAATAACGTTAACAATCCTTGTGCCGTTTTTCATAAAAAGGCTTGATATAGCTATTGCATTTTGAAACAATCCACCCGAATTACCTCTTAAATCAAGAATTAAAGCTTTTGAATCTTTTAACCTGTTCAGGGCAATAATAAATTCTTTTGCGGTATTTAGCCCGATAAAACTTGAAATTCTGATATAACCTATATCATCAAATTTTTTAATATCTATTGTTTTAATTTTTATTTCTTCTCTTTTTACGGTTTTGGTTAATTTTTCACTGCCTCTCAATACTTCAAGGCAAATACTTTCATTAATATCACCCCTTATTAATCTTGCAACATGGTAAACAGATGCACCGTTAACATCTTCATCGTTTACTTTGATTAATATATCCCCCGCCCTGATACCTGAATTATATGCGGGCGCATTTTCAAGCACGTTTATAATATATATTTTTCCTGAAATTGAAGCAATATTTATTCCGATTCCGTATAATTTTGAATTTATGGCACTGTTTTGAAGCGAGAATTCGTCTTTTGTCATAAATTTTGAATACGAATCATCAAGCGAAGCAAGCATGGAATTTATTGCAACAGCAGCATCTTCTTCGGTTTTAATCCTGTGTGCATAATGCTTTTTCCACCTGTTCCAATTTTGTTTATTTAAGTCGTTGTTATAATAATTATTTTTTATAATATTCCATGAATTTAAGAATAATTCTTCCGGCGGAACATTTCTTTCATCAATAAGATTAACTTCGGCAACATTGTTAATTCTGTTTGTCTGACGGATTTTATATGTATTATGATTAATTCCGAATAGCACAATAATGCTTAAAAAAAGCAACAAAAACTGTTTTATTTTACGCATATCCAAAAAATTTTTCATATTTGCTACTTTTTTTCTACACCGGAAGCTAAAAGTCTGTATCCGCCACCATATATAGTCTGAATATATTTATTTTTTTCCGAAGATATTTTATCAATCTTGGTTCTTAAGTGAGTAAGATGAACTCTTATTGTATCTATATCATTTTCATCCTCATAGCCCCAAACTTCTTTAAGCAGGGTTTTTGCACTAACCATTGAACCTTCATGCTGCATGAGCACATTTAAAATTTCGAACTCGATAGGAGTAAGACGTGTTTGTTTATCAAGAATTTTTACCGAATAGCTTTCGGGAATTAAAGTTATATCACCTTTTGATAATACTTCTTTAACCCTGAGAGATGTTAATTCCTGTCCCGAACGATTTAAAAGAGCAAGAACTCTTGCTTTAAGTTCATCAATTTCAAACGGTTTAACCAGATAATCATCAACTCCCGAATTAAAGCCTTCAAGCTTATTATTTAATTCTCCGAGTGCCGTCAGCATGATAATGGGCGTTTTTGATATTTCGGGAGTTTGCCGAATTTTTTTTGCCACTTCAAATCCGTTAACATCCCCCATCATCACATCAAGTATCACAACAGACGGGGTTTCTTGTTTTACAAGAGCAAAACCCCTGATAGGATCGGTTGAATAAATACAATCGTATCCGGCTAACTCCAGATTTATTTTAATTAATTCGCAAATTGCACTATCATCATCAATAATTAATACTTTATTCATATAAAAATTCTATATCCAAAAACAGTACAAGTAAACTTAGTATAAAGTTTTAGCAACATATTTTTTTTACGGTTTTTATACCTGTTAAATCCCCGATTAACAAGAAGGTTTAAGAAAGTAACCATGAAAATTCTTCCGATTTTAAATAACCGCATCTTTTTATATGCAAATAAAAATCAAAACATAAGATTTAACAAATTAAATAAAGACTCTTTTTCGTATTCGAAAAACAACAATAAATCGTACAACCAAAACAACTTTGACAGTATTATCTTTCAAGGTAAAAAATTACCTGTTTATGCAATAGATCATGACGGAAACTATTTGAAATTCAGTACACAAACAGAAGCGTCAAAAGTGCTTGGTATAGATAAAAATTCAATGAGCAGAATTATTGCGGGAGAAAGAAAAACAATTCCGGGTTTAATCTTTACAACACCTGATAAAATTGAAAGAAAAGATAAAGACGGAAATATAACGGTTGATAATAAAGCGGTACGCGAAATAATCAAAGAAGCAGATGAGGGTATGATAAAATCACCTGTTTATATCCTTGAATACAACGGAAATTACACAAGATACAGAAGTATAAGAGAAGCAGCGGGTGCTCTCGGCATTAAAAATTTAAAGCCCGGAGCAATTGCAGAAAGAAAAGAGTTTGAAGGATATGTAATTGCTCTTGCAAAAGATGTTGAAACAGAAGATGAAAACGGAAACATAAAAGCGGATAATAGCAAAATAGCAAAAATTTTAGATAATGCGTTTAAAAATAAAAAGAAGCCGATTTATATAATATCGCCTGACGGCAGTTATGAAACATTCTATACGCAATACGAAGCAGGTGACGGCATAGGGGTATCTCATCAGGCGGTTAATCTTGCATTGTCCGAAAAAATCAAATGTCTTAACGGTAAAGTAATAGCTTATGCAAAAGACATCGAAACAAGACTTGAAGACGGAAGCATTGTAGCGGACAATGAAAAAATCGGTAAAATTCTAAATAAAAAATTACCGAAAAGAGATGTAAAAGCAATCTATGCAATAAGCTTAGACGGAGAATATGAAAAATTTGCAAGCATCAGAGCAGCTTCAGAAGCTTTGGAAATATCGGTAAACAAAATAGATGATGTTTTAAGAAAAGCATGTAAAACAACAGGGAAATACACATTTGTATATGCCGAAGAAATCGAACAAGCGGATAAAAAAGGTGACGTTATTATTAATCCGAATGATATAAAAAGAATAACGGACAATTGCGCCCGTAAAAAAGGCAGGGCTATATACTGCATAGATTACACAGGAAAGTACAAAAGATATCCGAGTATACTGTATGCATCAAAAGAGCTTAATATGTACGGTACCGCAATAAAAAGAGCGCTTGAGGAACACACACCCGTAAAAGGATACTCATTTGCTTATGCTGATGAAATTGAAATTCCAACCGGAAAAAACAAAGAAACTATCGTATGTAAAACTTTTATCGGTATTTTTCAAATGGAAGCAAACAGCAAATTCTTCTACGGAATTAATAAAGACGGTGAATATAAGAAATTTTTCAGTATAAAAGATGCATCGAAAGAATGTAACGTTCCCGCGCAAAATTTGTACTATATTCTTGCAAACAAAGTTTTAAAACCGCATGAAGGAATTATATTTATTCATGCAAATGCAATTGAAACAAAAGACGAAGAAGGAAATATTACGGTAAGCAAAAAAGCCGTACAAAAACTTCTTGAAAATTTTGCAGGCAAAAATAAATACGAAACCGAAGCTTTATAACGAATTTTATTGTATAATAAATATATGATTGAAAGATATTCAAGAGCTGAAATGTCAGCCATTTGGGATTTAGAAAAGAAATTTTCTTATTTTTTAGAGGTCGAACTTGCAGTTGTAAAAGCAAGAGTTAATCTGGGCGAATACACTAAAGACGTATATGACAATATCAAGAGTACGGCTAAATTTGACGTTAAAAGAATTGATGAAATTGAAAAAATAACCCGTCATGATGTTATAGCTTTCCTTGAAAATGTTAATGAAAATGTCGGAAGCAAATATTCTCCATATATCCACAGAGGCCTGACAAGTTCGGATGTTATAGATACGGCGTTTGCTCTTCAAATTAAAGATGCTTCAAATATTATTTTAAAAGACCTTGATGATTTGATTAATGTTGTTAAAGATTTAGCATTTAAACACAAACATACGGTATGTCTTGGAAGAAGCCACGGCATGGGGGCGGAAGTTATAACTTTCGGTTTTAAATTACTAAATCTTCTTGATATGCTAAAAAGGGCAAAAGAAAGATTTTGTTTTACACTTAACGACATTCTTCAAGGACAAATCTCAGGCCCGTGCGGAACATACTCAAATATAAATCCTGATATCGAACAAGAAACATGTAAAATATTAGGATTAAAACCCGCTAAAATTTCTACCCAGATAATATCAAGAGATAGACATGCCGCATTCATCGGTGCAATTGCATTAATAGGATGTGTTATAGAAAATTTTTCGGTTGAAATAAGACATCTTTCAAGGTTTGAAGTTTTAGAGGTTGAAGAAGGTTTTAAAAAAGGTCAAAAAGGTTCTTCCGCCATGCCGCACAAGAAAAATCCCATTGCAAGCGAAAATCTCTCAGGGCTTTCAAGAATTTTAAGAAGCAATTCCATTGCCGCGATGGAAAACATTACACTATGGCATGAAAGAGATATATCCCATTCTTCCGTTGAAAGGGTAATTTTTCCGGATTCAACAATATTAATAGACTATATGCTTGCAAGATTTAAGAGCGTTCTGGAAAATCTTGTTATAAAAGAAGAAAATATGATTAAGAATACGAAAAAATATGGCGGGATAATCTATTCTCAAAGCTGTCTGTTAAAATTAACGGAGCATAATTTAACACGGGAAGAAGCATATAAAATAGTTCAAAAAGAAGCACTCGATGCAATGAAAACAAACGGAAGTTTTATTGAAAACATGAAAAAACATTTATCAAACGAGGAAATTAACGAATGTTTTAATGAAGAAAAATACCTGAAAAATATTGATAGTATTTTTGACAGATTTTAAATTCTTTTGGGGGAGTTTTTTTGAAAAAAATTTCATTAGATATTTCTTGTTTTATAATTGTATTTTTATTTTTGATATTTGCCGTTTCAAATATCGGATTTATTTTTAATTTATCCGTAAATTTTGCTTATATTTTTGTTTCATTGATAATTTCGCTTCTTATACTTTATAAAATCAGGGGATTCAAGCATTCTGCCATAGTTTTCTTATTATTTATTGCCGTATTTATTTTATCTTTTGTACTTGCAAACCTTTTTATAGATACATCATTTGATGGCAGATGTTACCATTTTACAATTGAAAACTTGCTTAAATCGGGTTATAATCCCATACGTCACGATATAACAACTTTTGCAAACAAAAACAATATTTTTTACAATCTTCTTTTTGCCGGAAGCTATCCTAATTTTGTTGAACTAATAAGAAGTAACTTTTATTTAATATTTAACAATATGGAATCTTCAAAAGTTATTAATTTTCTTTTTATTTTCGTCGGGGGTTTTTATTCATTTTATTTTTTCAGAATTAATAAATTAAACAAACTTAAATCATTAATTCTAAGCTTCTGCATATTTTTGTGCCCTGTTGTAATATGCCAGATGAATACTAAAATGGTTGATTTTATTTTATATTATATTTTTCTTATTCAACTGATATCGCTTTCATTGATTAACAACAAAAAAGATGTTAAGATAAACAGCGCAATTTTAATACTATCTTCCGTTGGTGCAATAGCAACAAAGTACACAGGAATTTTAAATACATTTATTATTTTTCTTTTTTACTTAATTTTTAATTTTTCAAAACAAAGATTGAAGATATTTTTTATTTTTGTATTAACAGGCTTAATACTTTGTATCCAGCCTTATATAACAAATATTATTAAGTTTAAAAACCCGTTCTATCCGTCTGCAGGACACAACAAACTTGATTTTATGACAAAACAAAATCCGATTGAATTTAATAAAAAGCCGTATATATATAAATTTATAAGAAGCATGTTTTCTTCGGCTTCGGATTCGAGGATAGGAAATCCCGAAACTCCGCCTATTTTTTGGAAAATTCCTTTTACAAATCATTTTGATATGCCGTTTATATCGGAAGATGTCAGATTATCAGGCTTCGGACACCTTTATTCAGGGATATTTATTTTAACAATTTTAGGCTCCATACCTTTATTTCGAAAGAAAAAATATACTATGCCGGTTTTAATAATTTATCTTTCCACTCTGCTAAATCCCATATGCTGGTGGGCAAGGTTTGTTCCGTGGTTATATTTATCAAGTGTTTTCGTTACTTTTTTCTTCAGAAAAAACAATTTAATTTTTTATGTTTTATCTTTACTTCTTATTATAAACGGCCTTTGGACGGCAAAAGAAAACATCTCGGTCACGGCTTATAAAACTTATGTTATGAATAATTTTTATAATAATTTATACGGCAAAAAAATATCTGTTTATATGGATAAAACTCCCTATGACGAGGATGATGCAACAATTCTTCCGAGATTAAAAGAATACGGTATCACCTATGAATTATCAGACAAGAAAGATAATACGTTCAAACAGATAAAAACGGATTGCACTATTACAAAATCTTATTATATAAAAGAAAACTAAACTTTAGCTCTGGTTTTACTTTCAATATACTGTTCAAGACAAGTTGCAAGCTGATCGGGACAACTTGTAGGTTTACCGTTGCAGCTTATTCCTTTTAATTTACTTTTTACTTCTTCTATATTTGCACCGATAATAAGGTTTCTTATACCCTGCAAATTTCCGTTACAGCCGCCTATAAATTCAATATCTTTTATAATGTCATTTTCAATTTCCACATTCATCAATCGGCAGCAGGTTCCCGTTGTTTCATAAGATATTTTATCCGACATAAATCCTCTTTTCTTAATATGATATAATCAATTTATGTTTAAAGTTAAAAAAGTTTTAAATAAGGATGTATATTATTCTTCTTTGCTTGAAGATATTCCTCATTTTTTTACTTCAAGAGAACTTATTGTAAAGGATAATATAAATTCTCTCGGTCAATATTTTAATATAAAACCCGAAAATTTAAAACATCCGACTCAGGTTCACAGTGCAAACATCGATATTGCAAGTGAAGATAAAAATACCTATAATGAAGTCGATGCTTTGATTTTAAAAGATAAAAACCTTGCAATATACTTAAATTTTGCGGATTGCACACCAGTTATTTTATACGATACAAGGAATAATATCGGAGCAATAGCTCATGCCGGCTGGCGGGGAACCGCACAAAGAATAGCACCTAAAACTTTTTTAAAAATGAAAGAACTTTTTAATTCAAAAGCAAGTGATATAATTGCGCTTATCGGCCCCTGTATATCGTTTCAATGTTTTGAAACAAGCAGCGAGGCTATATTTGAGCTTAAAAAATCCGTAAACGACCCGCACGGGCTATTTAAGGAAAATTATGCAGACCTTAAAGGAATAAATGAAAGGCAGCTGAAAGAAGCAGGGGTTAGTCAAATTGATGTTTGCCCTTATTGTACCGTTTTAGATAACGACAAATTCTTTTCATACAGAAAAGAAAATAAAACAACAAAAAGACACAGTGCCGTATTAAAACTTCCCGATTAATTTATCCTGTTATTTTACCCAGTACAACGGATTTTTTTGCACCCGTACAACTCGGAACATTATTCGGGATATTATAATATGTACAATACCCGAGGAGTGCAAAAGCCATGGCTTCTTTATAATTATTTGAAATATTATAGTCTTCATGGGTTTTAAGGTTAATCTCCTTCGGAAGATAATCTCTGATTATTTTCATCATAACAGGATTATAAGCACCGCCCCCGCCTATAACAACGTCTTTGATTTTAATTTTATTAAATATAAATCTTTCGTAAGAAAGAACAATTGATTTTGCGGTAAGCGCAGTTAATGTTGCAATAATATCTTCCGGTTTTTCGGGTGCAAATTTTAAAATCTTTTCAATATATTCGGGGGAAAAATATTCTCTCCCCGTTGTCTTTGGAGGTTTTTTAAAATAATATTCGTCCTTTAATAAATATTCAAGCCATTTATCGGATATTTTTCCAAAGCTTGCGATTTTACCGTCTTTATCAAATTTTTGGTTATAAAATTTATTTGCACAGTAATCAATCATTATATTTCCGCAGCCCGTATCAAAACCGAATGTTTCAATTTCGTTTGATACAACGGTTACATTTGCTATCCCGCCTATATTTTGAACAAGAGTGTTTGAATTTTTAAACCATATTTTATCTGCAAAACAAACAAGCGGTGCACCCTCACCTCCGTATGCAATATCTTTTTCTCTGAAGTTTGATATAACCGTACATCCTGTTTTTGCATTTATTACGGAACTTTCACCAATTTGAAGAGTGCTTTTTAAATTAAGATTTCCGTTTTTTTCGTTAAACGGATAATGGTATACCGTTTGCCCGTGACTTGATATAAAGTCGGGTTTTCCGAATTCCTTTATAAGTTCACATGAAGCATCCGCAAAACATTCGCCTATCAGAAAATTAAGCTGGCAAAGTTCTTTAATGTTAATTTCTCCTCTGAACGCTTTAAAGATTAAATCTCTTACAAATTCAGGATAAGAATAATTTATTCCTTTAATAAGCTCAACCTTTAAATCGGGCTTAACCAGACAATATGCGGCATCTATCGAATCGCAGCTTGTTCCCGACATTAAACCTATAACTTTTTTTGTTTCCCTTTTATTATTCATTTGACTCAATTATACTACATCAGGTTATAATAATTAATATGAATAAAATTATTACGGAAAACAGAAACGAAAACACAAAAGATATTGATTTAATTTCGACCGTTGAAATGGTAAGAAAAATCAATAATGAAGATAAACTTGTAGCATTAGCGGTTGAAAAGGAAATTGAAAATATAGCACATGCCGCAGATATAATTTCCGCCCAATTTCAAAAAGGAGGCAGACTTTTTTATTTCGGTGCCGGAACATCGGGAAGACTGGGAGTATTGGATGCTTCCGAATGTCCGCCGACATTTGGAGTCGATTATGATATGGTACAGGGAATTATTGCAGGCGGAGATAAAGCACTAAGGTTTGCAATCGAGGGTGCTGAAGATAATTTTGAAATGGGATATAAAGATGCGGATATTTTATCGGATAAAGATGTATGTGTTTTAATCTCTGCAAGCGGAAATCCTAATTATCTTCTCGGTGTAACCAAACATGCAAAAGAAAAACAATGTAAAATTATAGCCCTGACCTGTAACAGTGATGCAAAAATTTTAAACGGTGCGGATGTAAAAATAGTAACGATTATCGGGGCGGAAGCAATATCCGGCTCAAGCCGCATGAAAGCCGGAACAGCGCAAAAAATGGTATTAAACATGTTATCCACGGTTTCAATGATACGTATAGGAAAAACATATGAAAATTTTATGATTGATGTTAAGGCAACAAATGACAAGCTAAAAAAAAGAGCAACTCAAATTGTTGTTGATTTATGTAATATTGAAGAAGACACTGCCGTAAAAGTATTAATCGAATGCGATTGGAAAGTAAAAACCGCGGTTTTGACAATTAGAAACCATATATCCAAAGATGAAGCAGCTAAACTTCTTAATGAAAATCAAGGAGTTTTAAGGAAAGTTTTAATAAATGGATAAAGCCAAAAGAACATTATGGGGATTGAGCACGGGGCATTTTTTTCTTGATATGTATGCCGCAATACTAATTCCCCTGTATCCTCTTATAGCGGAAAGATTAAACATAAATCTTGCTCAAATCAGTTTTGTAATAGCCATAGGACACAGTATATCTTCAATATTACAGCCGCTGTTCGGATATATCTCGGATAAATTAAATAAACGGGTATTTATGTTTTTCGGGCTTGTTTTTGCTTCATTATTTATGCCGCTCGGTTTCATATCTCCAAATTCTATAATATTAACGCTATGCCTGATTTTTGGTATGGCGGGAAATGCTTTTTATCATCCGCAGGTTACAACAATGATAAAAGATTGTTATACCGACAATATAAAATTGTCGGGTGCAATGGGGTTGTTTTTGGGACTGGGTACAATAGGATATGCTTTCGGCCCCTATTTTTCAACGTATATAATAAAAACATTCGGCGAGAATAATTTTATATATACGGGTTTAATAGGCTTATTATTGAGTTTTGTTATATTGTTTTTTGTGCCGCGATTAAATAATAAGCATGTTGACCGTAAAAATAATTTCTTAAAAACCGTTAACGAGATTTTAAAAAATAAAATTTGTATATTTTTGATATCGGTAACAATTATAAAAGCGGCTTTAATTATGTCTTTTGGAACATATGCACCGTTTATATTAAAAAAATTCGACTTTTCTCTTTCTCAAACCGGTATTATTATGACAATATTTTATATTGCCGGCGGACTTAGTATGATATTTGCATCCAAAATAGAAAAAACAGTCAAGCTAAAAGGCATTATTATAATTTCTTATCTCCCGCTTTTACCTTTAACACTGGCTTTTTTGTTCTTTTTAAAATTTAATAAATTTATTTCCGCTGCCATTCTTGTTACAATAGGATTTTTTATATTGCTTGCGGCGGGCTGTGTATTAGCTTATGCTCAAAAAGCGGTTTTACATGCAGGAACAATCAGCGGTATAATTCAAGGATTTACGCTTGCAATCGGGTCAATAATTCTTATTCCTTTTGGATTTATAGGTGAACACTTCGGTATTGAATACATTTTCATTCTTATAACTTTAATTGCATTTATAATATCAATATATACGTTTAAAATAAAATCGGAACTATAATTAAATTGAGGAGGAAAAATGGACACCAATGCACTTTTTAAAATAGGGTACGGACTTTATATATTAACTGCGCATGACAAAGACAAAGATAACGGATGCATTATAAACACCGTTATGCAAGTAACCTCCTCGCCATGTCAGATTGCGATTTGCGTAAACAAAGCAAACTACACAAATCAACTCATAAAAAACACAGGGAAATTTAATATATCAGTCCTTACGGATAAAACGGATTTTGAAATCTTCAAACACTTCGGCTATCAATCAGGAAAATCGGTAAACAAGTTTGAAAATTTTAAAGATATCAAAACGAGTGCAAACGGAATAATCTATATAACAAAAAATACCAATTCATATATTTCGGCAGAAACCGTTCGGGAGATAGATTTTGAAACCCATACAATGTTTATTGCAAAAGTAACAGATGCGCAAATATTATCCGACAATTCAACCGTAACTTATGATTTTTATCAAAGCAACATCAAACCAAAGCCCGAAAAAACAAAGAAAACCGGTTGGAGATGTAAAATATGCAATTATATATATGAAGGCGAAGTACTGCCGGATGACTTTATATGTCCCTGGTGCAAGCATGGTGTAAGTGATTTTGAAAAGATTTAGAATTATTTCAAAAATTTCCATTTTTTAGTGTTTTATTTTATAATTATAGAAAATAAAGTTATATTGAGGTAAAGGGGAAGTATTTATGTGCGCTGCCGTAAAAGAAGCTAAAGAAAATGAAATTGATGATAAAGAATTAAAAGCCATTCAAGAGGGAAAAAACAAGGCTCTCAAAATGGCTCTGGATAAAATTGAAAAAGATTTCGGCAAAGGCTCGATTATGCGTCTTGGAGATAAAACAAGCGTGAATTGCGAATGCATACCGACAGGAGCACTGGCGCTTGACCTTGCACTGGGTATAGGCGGCGTTCCGAGAGGAAGAATTATTGAAATATACGGCCCTGAATCTTCGGGTAAAACGACACTGGCTCAACATATCGTTGCAAATTGCCAAAAAAAAGGCGGAATAGCAGCATTTATCGATGCCGAACATGCACTCGACCCTGAATATGCAAGAAATTTAGGGGTTGATGTTGACCAGCTGTTAATATCACAGCCTGATACAGGAGAACAGGCACTTGAAATTACCGAAGAACTTGTACGCTCGGGAGCAATAGATGTTATAGTTATAGACTCCGTTGCGGCACTGGTTCCGAAAGCCGAAATAGAACATGCTATGGATGAACAACAAATGGGTCTTCAAGCCCGATTAATGTCAAAGGCTTTAAGAAAGTTAACCGGTATAGTAGGAAAAACCAATACGACAGTAATTTTCATTAACCAATTAAGACAAAAAATCGGTATTATGTTTGGTAATCCCGAAACAACAACAGGTGGTAACGCTTTAAAATACTACGCTTCGGTCAGACTTGATATCAGAAGATGCGACAGTGTTAAAAACAAAGATAACGAGGATATAGGAAACAGGGTTCGTGTAAAAGTTGCCAAAAACAAAGTAGCTCCTCCGTTTAAAGTTGCCGAATTTGATATAATTTACGGACAGGGAATTAGTGCACTGGGTAACATTATTGATGTTGCCGTTAACTTTGATATCATCAAAAAAGCAGGCGCATGGTTCAGCTATAATGATGAAAAATTGGGACAAGGAAGAGAAAAAGCAAAAGAATTTCTTGAACAAAATCCGAAAATTTTAGAAGAAATTGAAGCAAAAGTAAGAGAAATTATTGCAAATAAAAACAAACCCGCACAAGCATCGGAAGAAAGCAAGGAAGAAAAATAAATGAAAGGTATAATACTTGCTGCGGGAGCAGGCTCAAGACTTTATCCCGCCAGCATACCGATATCTAAAATATTACTTCCTGTTTACGATAAACCCATGATTTATTATCCTATTACAACTTTGCTTCTGGCAGGGATAAGGGATATTTTAATCATTACAAACCCCTATGATATTGATAATTTTAAAAAAGTTCTGGGGGACGGAAGTCAAATCGGGGTAAAATTTTCTTATGCCGTTCAAAAGATTCCGAGAGGAATAGCGGAAAGTTTTTTAATTGCCGAAGAATTTATAGAAAATTCTCCTGTTGCTCTTATACTTGGTGATAACATTTTCCATGGCTTTGGCTTTTCTTCAATGTTAAAAGAAGTAGGTACAAGAACAAAAGGTGCGACAGTATTCGGATATCAGGTTCAAGACCCTGAAAGATTTGGTGTTGTTGAATTTGATAAAGAAAACAGGGCTATATCAATTGAAGAAAAACCGAAAAACCCGAAATCAAATTATGCCGTGACGGGTCTGTACTTCTATGATAACAACGTCGTTCAATATGCAAAAACTCTAAAACCCTCCAATCGCGGAGAATTGGAAATTACCGACCTGAATAAAATATATCTTGAAAAAAATGAACTCAAGGTTGAAATCTTGGGCAGAGGCTTTGCATGGCTTGACACCGGAACATTTGAAAGCTTGCTGCAGGCTTCAAATTTTGTTCAATCAATGGAAATTAATACGGGCATGAAAATAGCTTCAATTGAAGAAGTTGCTTGCAGAATGGGCTACATATCAAAAGAACAGTTGATTTCAATTTCAAAAAAATACAAACAAAACGGATACGGCAGATATTTGGAGAAAATCGTAAATACAATTTAATTGTTAAAAGTATCCTCTAAATAGAGTTAAATTATTGTATATTTTACACTTTTTATTTTAAACGGGTATTTTCGTTGCATATTGCAATATGTTACAAATTGTTAAAATTGTTACAATTGTAAATTGTACCCAATACCCTTGTTTATCTAGTCTTTCTGGGCTATTTTTAGATTATAAATGTAACTTTTTCTTTACTTTGTGCTATAATATAACAAAAGTTCAGTTGTTAGTTGTAATTCGCTAGGAGGTTTTCTATGTCGCTTGCTACTCAAAATTTAAAAAACCAAACCCCGGTAAAATCAAAATTCAATGAAGAATTTCAGCATTACTTAAAGAAACAGTGCTTGAAAACAACATTCAACGGATTAGAATTAGAAACATTCGGTTGGTACAAAAAAGTATTGGGTTTAGTTTAAAAAAAAATTAAAGCGGAGTTTAACCCCGCTTTTTTATTTGGAACTGTTTAGGTTGGCAATTTTGACAGTTCCCTTATTGTTGTCTTTGTGCAAAAACGAATATTTACACAAATTATTTTTTTCACCGGTTTTATATATTCAAAAGAGAATATTTTAAAAGGGAAAGTAAATGCAAATCGGCAAAGTGAATTCTTGGGCGTTTAACGGTGTTAATATCGTAAGAGTATCAAAGGACGTATTTAAAAAAGATAAGAGCGAACACAACATTGAATTTAACGATATATTGTGCGAAACAATTGAAAAAAACAATAATTTTAATTTAAAAGATAAATTAGGATTATGGCTTCAAACCAAAAAAGCCGTAAAAATATATGATGTACTGGAAAGCCCCGGTTACGACGTAGTATGTCAGATGTTGCCCCAGTATAAACCTGCACATGTTGATGCAAGCTGGTTAAGCATGCATACAAAAACACCGATAACCTTACCTGAAAGTGAAAATTACCATAAATTTTATGTTTTAACGGGGGATGAAAAAAACAAAGCCTTTAGAGAATTCGGCTGGCTGAATTGCAAAAAACTTGAACATATTGCATCAAAAAATTATGAAAAAACAAACGATACAATGACAAATACATTAAGAGAATTAGCAAAGCTGTCACAAATTATCGATGAAAGGTTTCACTCAATTATAGACGGAAAACCGATTAAAGAATGGAAAGCTGATTCCAAAGAAGAATTGGAAAAAATTACGGTTGAAATTTATAATCAGAAAAACTAATTTGTGTTTTTATCAATAAAGACTCTTTAAGCAAGCAATCTTTTTTGTAAAATATGCTTGATTTAGTATAATCTATAGCAGATATATTTATGCAAATAAGGAAAAGTTATGGAAATATTTGAAGAACTAAAACAAAGAGGGTTAATTGCTCAAATTACGGGTGAAGAAGAAGTAAAAAATCTAATAAATAAAGGAAATGCAAGATTTTATATCGGTTTTGACCCGACCGCCGATTCTCTTCATGTAGGACATTTTATGGCTCTTTGTTTAATGAAAAGACTTCAAATGGCAGGAAACAGACCCGTTGTACTGGTAGGCGGAGGAACAGGACATATAGGCGACCCGTCAGGAAGGTCTGATATGCGCTCAATGATGACAAAAGAAACAATTGACCATAACTGCGAATGCTTTAAAAAGCAAATGGAAAGATTTATTGAATTCGGCGAAGATAAAGCAGTTATGGTAAATAATGCCGATTGGCTGTTAAAATTAAATTATGTTGAACTTTTAAGAGAAGTCGGTGCTTGTTTTTCGGTTAATAATATGCTTAGAGCCGAATGCTATAAACAAAGAATGGAGCATGGTTTAAGCTTTTTAGAATTCAACTATATGATTATGCAGGCATACGATTTTTATTATCTAAACTCCCATCTTGACTGCAATTTGCAGTTCGGCGGAGATGACCAATGGTCAAATATGCTGGCGGGAACAGAACTTATAAGAAAGAAAACAGGACGTGATGCACATGCTATGACAATCACTCTGCTTTTGAATTCACAAGGTAAAAAAATGGGAAAAACTGCCTCAGGTGCTGTATGGTTAGATAAAAACAAAACATCCGTTTATGATTTTTATCAATACTGGAGAAACGTTGAAGATGCAGATGTTTTAAAATGCATAAAAATGCTTACATTCTTGCCGCTCGAAGAAATAAAACAAATGGAAAACTGGCAGGGAGCGGAACTCAACAGAGCAAAAGAAATACTCGCATATGAATTAACAAAACTTGTCCACGGTAAAGAAGAAGCGGACATTGCGCAGAAATCGGCCGTTGCATTATTTGGTAAAGGCGCGGATGACAGCAATATGCCTTCAACGAAACTTAATGTTGAAGGAGATAATATTCTTCTTGTTGATGTCCTTGTTCAAACAGGGTTGTGTCAGAGTAAAGGCGAAGCAAAAAGGCTTATTCAACAAGGAGGAATAAGTCTGGACGATATTAAAATCGATAAAATCGATTATCTAATCACAAAAGTTGATTTAACAAAAGGAATAAAAATTAAGAAAGGCAAAAAAATATATCATAAAATTTATGTTTAAAATGTTAATTTTTGTTCAAAACTGGTAATCATGCACTGTTTTAATATATGATGTTAATTAAATATACAAACTAGAGGAAAAAAATTATGGGATATGAAATTTTATATAAAAAAGAGCTTTGTAAAAATCAATACGAAATAAAAGTACATGCTCCTTTTATCACAAGAAATGCAAAAGCGGGACAATTTATTATCCTAAGAACGGATAAAAATTCGGAAAGAATACCGCTTACTATTGCCGATTACGACAGACAAAACGAAATTCTTACAATCGTATATATGGCGGTGGGTTATACAACAAAAAAACTTGCAAATCTTGATGTTGGCGACTTCATAGAAGATATAGCGGGGCCGCTTGGCATGCCGACGCATATTGAAAACTACGGAAATGTTATATGCGTTGCGGGAGGATACGGAGCAGCACCCTGCTATCTTATAGCAAAAGCATTTAAAGATGCGGGAAATAAAGTTCATATGGTAATGGGAGCAAGAACAAAAGACTTGATTTTCTGGGAAGATAAAATGAAAAATGCCGTATCGGAACTTCATATAACAACAGATGACGGAAGTTACGGAATTAAAGGTTTTACAACAAACGTTGCCAAAGAAATTATTGAAAAAGAAAAAGTTGATTATGTTATTGCTGTAGGCCCGATGCCTATGATGAGAGCAGTTGCAGAGCTAACGCGTCCGTACGGAATTAAAACCGAAGCATCAATGAATCCTATAATGGTTGACGGAACAGGCATGTGCGGGGCATGCCGTTTAACTGTCGGCGGAAAAGTAAAATTCGCATGTGTTGACGGCCCTGATTTTGATGCACACAAAATAGATTTTGATGAAGTTATAAACAGAACAAGAATTTATAAACAAGAAGAAAAAAGATGCGATGAAACCAAATGTAATCTTATAAAACAAGGTATAGAATTAGAAAAAGCAAATGTATAAAGGATGGTAATTATGTCGGAAAATGTTACAACAAAAAAGAAACTTCCGTTTTGCCCCTTGCTGTCGGCAGGTGCAACGGATTATAGAATATGTCTGCAGGAAAATTGCGCATGGTATATTCCGAGCACAAAAACTTGCGTAGCATACGTTATAGGACACAATAACGTTCTTGAAATCAAGGCAAAACAAGGAAAATAAAATGACACCTCCGATGACGCTTACGGAAAAGATTTTCGCACTTCACTCGGGGAAAGAGTATGTTTGTGCGGGAGATTTGATTGAAGCAAATGTTGATATCACTCTTGCAAATGACATAACGGGCCCGATTGCCATAAATGTCTTTAAAAGCATCGGATTAGATGATGTATTCGATAAAGAAAGGGTAGTATTTGTTCCCGATCACTTTGTGCCGAATAAAGACATTAAATCGGCAATTCAGGCAAAAACCCTGAGAGATTTTGTTAATGAATACAATTTAAAACACAGGTTTGATGTCGGAACTATGGGAATAGAGCATGCTTTATTACCCGAAAAAGGAATTGTTACCGCAGGAGATTTGATAATAGGTGCTGACTCTCATACCTGTACTTATGGCGCTCTTGGCGCATTTTCAACAGGTGTCGGCTCAACGGATTTGGGTTGCGCCATGGCTTCAGGCTCCACATGGTTTAAAGTTCCGCAAACAATAAAAGTTGTTTTTAACGGAAAGTTAAATAAATATGTAACCGCAAAAGATTTAATATTACATCTTATAGGAGATATCGGGGTAGACGGCGCTTTATATAAAGCCCTTGAATTTACGGGAGATACTATTTCTTCCCTTGATATGGAGGGTAGATTTACGATTTGCAATATGGCAATAGAAGCAGGAGCAAAAAACGGTATAATTGCACCCGATGAAATTACCAAAAAATATCTGAAAAACAGGAGTTTGAGAAAGCCGCTATTTTTAAAGAGTGACGATGATGCTCATTTTGAAAGAATTATCGAATACGATGCGTCTAAAATTGAGCCTACCGTAGCTTATCCGAGCTTGCCGGAAAATACTCATTCGATAACCGAAGCTATTAAAGATAATATCACGATAAATCAAGCGGTTATAGGAAGTTGTACAAACGGAAGATTGAGCGATATTGAAGCTGCGGCAAGCATCCTTAAAGGTAAAAAAGTTCACCCAAATGTAAGGCTGATTATAATTCCCGCAACGCAGGAAATTGTCTTAAAAGCAATAGAAAAAGGGTATTATCAAACGCTTATCGAAGCGGGTGCCGCTATATCAACACCCACATGCGGCCCTTGTCTTGGCGGATATATGGGCATACTGGCTCAGGATGAAGTTTGTATATCAACCACAAACAGAAATTTTGTCGGAAGAATGGGACATACAAGCTCGAAAATATATCTTGCAAGCCCTTATATAGCCGCAGCAAGCGCTATAAAAGGAAGAATTGCAAGTCCGGAGGAAGTTTAATTTTGAAAAGAATAATTTTAACCGTTTTAACTTATTTAGTTTTGGTATTGCCGAATTATGCGGACGAAATTTCAAAATATATAAGACAATCGGATTTTGAACTTAAGTCAACCGTCAGCGTGTTTGTTAAAGATACAAAAAATAATAATATTCTCTATAAAAAAAATGAGCAAAAACTCCTAAATCCCGCAAGTATTTTAAAAGTTCTAACATTCGGAACGGCATACAAAGTACTGGGGCAGAATTATAAATTTGAAACAGCTTTATACAGAGATAAATCCAATAATTTATATATCAAGCTCGGCGGAGATATTTTACTGACAGAAGCAAATTTAAAGGAACTATTTGCACAATTTAAGCAAAAATATCCTGATTTTAAAATAAACAATATATATATCGACGATACGATTATTGATAAAACCCCGTATCCTTCAGGTTGGATGGAAGATGATATTTGGCCGAATTCAAGGGCTATAACTCCGTATATTGTTGATAATAACTACACGGATATATTAATCAAACGGTCAAGTTTATCAAAAAGGATTGATATTATTCAAAACGACGACTATAAACTGCCGATTGTAAATGAATTAAATGCAACAGATAAAGACACGGGCATTCAAAAAATAAGCTTTGAAAGACAATACGGGGAAGAATCTTCGATTGTCAATCTTAAAGGTGACGTTATAAAGGATGAAATAATAACATTACCGGTTTTAAAACCCGAAATTAACTTTAACATTAAGCTTCAAAACGCAATAAAAAAGAATGATATAAAATTTAACAAACAAATAATTTCAAAGAAAATGCCTGATAGCGCATATAAAGTTGCATTTGTATATCATACAATTGAAGATGTTTCAAAAAAAATTCTTTTAAACAGCGATAATTTCGGAGCAGAAACGGTATTTAAAGTTGCCGGCGCCAAATATATCAATTATTCTCATCCTGCAACACTGGATGATGCCGTTACCATGTTTAATGAAATTAACGCTAAATATATAACGGACGGCATAAAAATCGCGGATGGAAGCGGAGTTTCAAGATATAATCTTGTAAGTGCCGAATTTGTATCAAATGTTATTGAAGATTTATTTAAAAATACAAACATTAAACCTCTGCTTGCAACTTCATCGGAAGGAACATTAAGCGAAAGGCTTTTATTTTTAAAGGATAATTTAAGAGCAAAAACGGGAACATTGTCAAAAATGTCTTCCATAGCAGGGTTTGTTACAACAGAAAAAAATACCGATACAATATTTGTAATTATTGTACAAAATTCACCGAAAAGAAAAGCTGTCTTAAAAAACTTTGAAAATACGATTATAGGCTTGATTTATAAAGAGTATTAATTTATAAAAAATATGCACTCCTTCAAACTGAAATCGTGCATATTTTGTTCTATGATTAATTTTTATGTATTTTATACTTCAACGTATTCTTTTAGTCGTTTTGAACGGTTGGGATGACGAAGTTTTCTCAATGCTTTTGCTTCAATTTGTCTGATACGTTCACGTGTAACACCAAAAAGTTGACCTACTTCTTCTAACGTTCTTTGTCTTCCGTCGTCCATACCGAAGCGAAGTCTTAAAACATCTCTTTCACGAGGAGAAAGCGAGCCTAATACTTCAGCAAGGTCTTCTCTTAAAAGTTCATGGGCTACAGTTTTAACAGGAGCATCAGCATCTTTATCTTCAATAAAATCACCCAATCTTGAATCTTCTTCTTTACCGATAGGAGTTTCAAGACTAAGAGGTTCCTGAGCAACTTTAATAATTTCTCTTAATTTATTAATTGAAATACCCATTTCAACCGACAATTCTTCTTCGGATGGTTTTCTTGCAAGCTCCTGAGCAAGCTTTCTTGTTACTTTTTTAAGTTTATTAATAGTTTCAACCATGTGAACGGGGATTCTGATTGTTCTTGCCTGATCGGCTATAGCTCTTGTTATAGCCTGACGAATCCACCATGTAGCATAAGTTGAAAATTTATAGCCTCGTTCGTGGTCAAATTTTTCAGCGGCACGAATTAAGCCCAGATTACCTTCCTGAATTAAATCAAGAAAAAGCATGCCTCTTCCTACATATTTTTTTGCAATCGAAACAACAAGTCTTAAATTAGCTTGAACAAGTTTCCTCTTTGCAATTGCACCTGCGTTTCCGCCTGCTACAATTTTTCTTGCCAAATCAATTTCTTCATCAGCAGTCAAAAGTTTAATTCTTCCGATTTCTCTTAAGTACATTCTGACAGGATCATCAACCGATATGCCTCTTAGGGGGGTCATGTCATTTTCGGAAGAGTCACCGTCGGCATCTTGCTGATCGAAAAATACCGGCGAAATAGGAGATTCCGCTCCTGTCATGCCTTGAGTTCTCATAATATTGGATATCTGATCGGTTTCAAGTCCGGTACCTTCAAAATACTCGTCTTCTTCAATCATTTCAGATTTATCCAATACATTTATTACTGAATTTTCAGAATTTCTCTTTCTGCTCATTAAATATCTCCAATCTTTATTGATTTTTTAATTCTTGAAAAATTTTTGCAGAGATTTGAATTTTTTCCTCTTCTGATATAGAGTCGTCTTTCAATTTTCTCTTTAATTCTTCTTTCTGGTTCTTTGCTTTCAAATCCTTTAATCTCGATAAAGTTTCGTCTATCGCCTGTTGATATGCTTCGTAAGTTAAATTATTAAATTCATGCGATGAAAAAATATTATCTGAAATTTTCTTTTGAATATGCTGTTCATTATAAAACCCGAAAAAAAGTTTTTTTGCTAGTTCATCAACATTATTTACCTCGCTGAATTTCTTGTCAATTGTATCAAGTATTTTAGAGTTTTCTTCGTTTATTGAAGTATAGTTTTCTATATTTTCCATTATGTAATTACGTTTTTCGGGCGTATTTGCCGCAAAGGCAAGCTTAATTAAATTTTCTTCCATTGATTCATATAAATCATCGGAATTTCTAACCGAAACACGTACAGGGTTAATTATGCTTTCATTTTCAATTTTTAATGCTCCGAATTCTTCCATCTGCTTGTTTAGAATTTGCGTTTTTAAAATACTTTCACTAACCTGCAGTTTAAAAGCTGCCTGTTTAATATAATCGTCCAAAATAACAGGACTTTTAATTTGATACAAAATTTCAGCTATTTGGATGACATATCTGCTTTTATCCTGAGGGGTCAAATTAACATTTTTAATTTCTTCATATATTTTTTCAATCTGATAATCCAAAAGAAGAGGGGCACTTTTTACTCTGTTTAAATATTCTTCTCCTCCGAATTCTCTTATAAATTCATCCGGATCTTTTCCTTGAATTTCCTGTACAACCCTAATTTCACAGACATTATCCGAAGCATCCCTGAAATTAGAGTCATATTGTTTAATATCACCCAGATTGCTAAATATATTTTTTATAACTTCAGCTCCATGTTCAACCGCTTTTTTTCCTGCGGAATCCGTATCAAATGCAAGATAAATTCTTCTTGAGCGGCTATATCTGCTTATTAACTTAATATGTTGAGGGGTGAGCGCTGTTCCGCAAGTAGCGACAGCATTTTCAACACCGCCAAGATGAGCGGATATAACATCAAAATAACCTTCCATAAATATAACGCTGTCATGCTCAACAATAGCATCCTTAGCGCGATTTAAACCGAACAGAACGGAACTTTTGTTATATATTATGCTTTCGGGTGAATTAATGTATTTCGGACTTTGACCGTCAATTATTGCTCTTGCGCCAAATGCCACGGTATCCGAGTTAACATTTTTAATCGGAATAATAATCCTGTTTCTAAACCTATCAAGAAACGTTCCGTCTTTTTCGTATACAAGACCGGCTTTTGAAAGTTCATCAACAGTAAAACCCAGATTGGTTAAATAATTTTTTAGTTCAAAGTTTCCCTTTGGAGCAAGCCCGAGAGAAAATTTTCCGATTGCAACTTCGCTCATGCCTCTTTTTTCAAGATATTCAAGAGCTTTTTGGTTAGAAGTTAAGTTTCTGTTAAAAAACTTTTCCGCCTGTGCCATAGCATCATACAAGCGTTCTTTTTCGGCTTTATTTATATTTGATTTTGCGGAATTAAATTTAGGAAGCTCAATCCCTAACGCAGCAGCCTGTTCTTCAATCATTTCATTAAAATTCTGATTATTTATTTTCATCAGAAAAGTAAATACATCTCCGCCTTCGCCGCATCCGAAGCACTTAAATATTTGTTTATCGGGAGTAACAACAAAGGAAGGAGTTTTTTCATTGTGAAAAGGGCATAAACCTTGAAAATTTCTGCCCGCTTTTTTCAGCACAACATATCTGGATACAACATCCACGATATCAAGGCTATTTTTAATTTGTTCGACCGCTTGCTGAAAAGTTACTTCCGACATAAAATACAAATTCTTTTACATTCTGTTATGTTTTAACACCAAAACAGCATGTTTTAAAGGGTAAAATTACACTTATTTAAAAAAAGTTTACAAGAAATTTGCTTTATACTAAAATTAACGAAACAGGGCTTTGGTATGGAAGAGTTTCAAGATGATATAATTTCATATTTTGAAGAAAATTGTCATAAAGACTCAAATTATGATGAAATATTCAAAGTAATAACCGAAACTTTCCTTAAAAGCAAGCTTCCCGTTTTATTTGAATACATATTAAAAACAAAATCAGATACAAGACTTTTGGATAAAACCATAAGATGTATAAATAACCTGAAATTAAAGGATAGCTTAAACAGTCTTGTTGATTTTATATTAAGACCGTCAAATGAAAGTTCTTTTTTGGATTTAAAAGTCCTTGCAATAAAAACTATTTCGGTTTTTAAAGACACATCATGTGTTCAAGCACTTCTGTATTGCTTGAATGATAAAAATTCAAACTATAAAATAAGACTGGCAGCTGCGGATGCCCTCGGCAAAATAGGCGACAAAGCAGCATTTGAAACACTGGGAAAAGTAGCAAGCGACGAAGAAGAAAAATCCGTATATGTAAGAGAATCAGCCGCTTCCGCGCTGGGCATGCTCGGAGATAACAGAGCGCTCGATATTTTTGAATCAATAATAAATACAAAACAAATGTTTCTTGATAAATTTTCATACTTGAAAGAAAAAATAGTGGAAGCGATGTCAAAACTTGATATAGAGCGAGATAAAAAAGCATATGAAATTTTGAAAAATTCCCTTTTAGACCAATCGGAAAGCGTTAGAATTGCAGCTATCGAAACAATCATGAATTCAAATATTGAAAATTCATATGAACTTATATATGAAAGATTAAGAGCGGATGACAGTATAGAGGTTAAAAAAAATGCACTTGTTGCACTATACAATATTTCCGACAGATTAATTCTTGATGAAGTCGTAAACGGCGAGTATCCCGATGAAATTAAAAACTATGCAAAAGAAATAATTGAGGAATATGAAAATGACTAAAGATAAAGGAATTGTTTTATTGTCCGGCGGGCTTGACAGTCTTGTGTCACTGGATATTGCTTCAAAAGTTATTGACGTAAAGCTTGCAATAATATTTGATTACGGACAAAAACCCTACAGAGAAGAAAAAGAAGCTTCGATTAAAATAGCAAAATATTACGGTATTCAACATAAGATTATAAAACTTCCGTATTTAAAAGAATTTTCAAATTCGGCTCTTGTTGGTAATAATAAATCAAAGCTTGACAATCTGAAGTCCGTATGGATTCCGAATCGCAACGGTTTATTTTTAAATATAGCAGCTTCGATTTGCGAAAGTTTAAAATATAATACAATTATTTTTGGCGCAAATAAACAGGAGGCGGCAGATTTTCCGGACAACACAATTGAGTTTGTAAATCTTGCAAATGAATTTTTCAAGTATTCAACAATCAGGAATGTAAAAGTTGTTGCGCCATGTTTACAATTTGATAAAATTCAAATAATAAACTATGCTATAGATAGCTCACTTCCTATCGGCCTGATAAAGAGTTGTTACAATACAAAAACAAACACAAAAAAAAGGCACTGCGGAGAATGCTTGTCATGCAAGTTTTTATATGATGCTATATTAAAGAGTAAAAAACCGGAACTGGTTAAGGAGATATTCTAGTTTTGAAAACCCTATTTACAGAAGAAGAAATTAAATATACAGGTGTACAGCTAAGTCCCCATTGGATTTATAAAAAATTCAACGTTCTTGGCGACAGTGTTGTTGCTTTTATCGGTGAAGTTGAAGTAAAACTTTCAGAAATGGTTGATTTGGAAGATGTTATAAATAATGAACCGATTTATTCAAAAAAAATGTTAAATTTCATAATAGAAGAATTTAATATCCCGCTTGAACAAATGGTGTATATTCAAAGATTGTTTATATCAATAATTAAAGAAACAATTGAAAAAACCAATAAAAACATAACAAGAAGCGGGGATGATTTGTTTTTTGATAACAGAAAACTGTCAGTTTCCATTGCAACAAAATCATCAACCTCCTGCTTAATTCATACCGCATTAAACATAATAAAAGAAGGAGCACCCGTTCAAGCTTCCGACTTAACGGAAATCGGAATTAAAGATATAAAACAATTTGCAACGGAAATTATGGAAAAGTTTAAAGAAGAAACGGAAAGTATTAAAGATGCAGTATGCAAAGTAAGGGGTGTTGCGGAATAATGAGAAATTCATCTGATTACTTTGAATACAAAAGAAATAAAATACAATCGACGGCTGAAAAAACCAAAAAACCCATATCAAAGATTAATTTTTTAATACAGTTGTTTATTGTGACCTTTATTGTAATGTTTATCATTATTGCAATTTCAATAATGAAGTATTCTTCAAAAGTTGATATCGAATACACAAAGGGCGAATTATCTTCAAATAATATTGAAGTAGGGCAAAACTACAATTACGACCCGGCTGACGACAAGCAGGGTAAAATAGATAAAAGACTGATACTTATTCAACAGGAAGAAAATGCACCGAGCGAGGCAAGAATAATTGAAAAAGATGTTAACAATGTCGAAACGGAAGTAATTGATCCTAAACATCTTGAATTAAATAAAAAAATTGAAAAAGAAGAAAAGAAACAGAAAGCACAAAATTTAATTATTCCCGATAAAGAAGAAAACAAGCTTGTTAGTGCGCTTGGAGAAATTACAAACAGAAAAAAAGAAAGAGAAGAACCTATACTTCCCGAACAAAATAATGTAACAATTATGTCAAAAGTTCTTATAGGTAAATATGCGACTTTTGAAGATGCACAAGCTATGCAAAATGAAATAAAAACCAAAGACCCAACCCACACACCGTTTGTAAGAAAAATCGGAGAAGTATACAGTGTTCAAATGGGTTCTTATCAGGATTTTGAAATTGCAAAAAAACAGGCTCAAGCTTTAAAAGCCAAAGGACTTGATGTTTGGATATATCAACAATAATATTTTCTTTGTTGTATAATGAATTTAATAAAAACTTTATTAAATAGGATTTCAAATGAAAAAAGAAAAAATTGTAGGTATTCCGCGTTCAATGTCTTATTATAACTATTTTCCTTTCTGGCATGGAGCTTTGACGACTCTTGGAATAGAAGTTACAGTGTCGGATGCCACAACAAAGAAAACAATATCGGACGGTGCATCACTTGTTGTTACGGAAACATGCCTGCCTATAAAAATATATGTAGGTCACGTTTTAAATTTAATAGATAAGGGTGTAAAAAATATTTTTGTGCCGTCTATTCAATCTATTGCGCCGAAAATTTATAACTGCTCAAAAATAAGAGGACTTCCCGATTTAATCAGAAACATAATAAAAGCGGATATAAATATAATAGAAGCAACATTGGATAAATCCGAAAAAAATAACGATGAGATTGATTTTTTGAAAGAAATTGCAAATCAATTCGGTATACAAGATACAAATCTTATTAAAAAGGCTTATGAAAACGGTTCAATAGAACAAAACAATTTTCATGTTATGCTGCAAAACGGAGTTGAATTCAACGAAGCTCTTAAATGTGCAAAAGAAGGCAAAGTAATAATTCCGCCGAAAAAAGCACAGAAAAACGTAAATATAGCACTCATCGGGCATGGTTATAATATATATGACAAAAAAGCCTGCATGGATATTCAAAAGAAGCTTGAAAAAATGGGCATTGGCGTATATAGTGCATACGAGCTTACATTAGAACAGCTAAAAGGCGGAATGCATTCACTTGAAACTTCATTATACTGGGCAAATCAGTATGAAATGACAGGATGTGCCGGATACTATTTTCAAGATGAAAAAATTGACGGTATAATCACTCTTACTGCATTTGGTTGCGGGCCGGACAGCTTAATGATTGAAGACATCAAAAGAAAAGCTAAAAAATATAATAAAGCTCTTTTAAATTTAACAATCGACGAGCATACAGGTGAAGCAGGCTTCATTACAAGACTTGAAGCATTCTGCGATATGCTCTACAGAAACAAAAGAGCAATGATTATGAAACAAAGACAAAAAGAAGAAGAGATACTTTCTAAAATATAACTATTCGGCTTCTTCCAATTCATCGGAATCGGTTATTGCAGAGGCGACACTGTTAAATTCTTCATCATCTTCGATAATTTCAAAAGTACATTCGTCTTCCGTTTTATTCATGCGCATAATTATAAGCTCATCAGCTTCATCATCATCCGGTAAACTGTTTTCTTCAACAACCGATAATAATGCGTAGTCTTTATCATCAACGGTAACTATTTCCTGAAGCTTCATAAATACTTCTTCACCGTTTTCACCTGTTGTTTTGATTATTTGAGATGTTTCTTCCATCTGGTCATTTCTCCTTGGTTTTTATATTTTCCAAATATTCTTGCAGTATAACACAAGCCGCCGTTATATCAACAAGCTGTTTATTTTTAGTATATTTCTTTCCCTGATTTTTTAAAATATCCTCTGCGGTTGATGAAGATAATCTTTCATCCTGCTCCAAAACGGTATATTTATTTCTTAAAGGTTTTATAAATTCAAGACAGTTCTTAGCCTGAAATCCTGAAGTTCCGTCCATATTATAAGGAACACCGATTAAGATTACATCGGTATTGTATTCTTTTAAAACAACTTCTATTTCATTACGCGCAGCATCGTCCGATGTTCTTCTTATAACTTTGACCGGACTTGCTCCCATCCAAAAAACATCCGAAATTGCAACACCGATTCTTTTTGTTCCTATATCAAGAGATAGTATTCTTTTTTTTATTTCCATAAGCTTATTCAAATTTATTTTCTATGTCTTTTAAGATTTTTTTTACCTGACTTTTTGTAAATGAATTATCTTTTTCTTTCTTAAAAATATTATTTTCTTCTTTTGAATTCAAGTTGTTAAGAAAATACGCATAAACACTTTTATATATCAAAAATTCCGTTAATTTGTTAAAGTATTTTTCATTGCAGCAAACCGAATATAAAACCGAGGAGCTGACGGTAAATTTTGCAATAAACGACACATAAGCCTGTATTATTAATCTTAATTTCATATCGTCAACAAATGCATTATTTTTAAGCATTTTATCCGAGTTTTTTTTGATTATGTCATCAATGCTTGCAATTTCCAATTGTTTCAAACTTAAGACAGACTTAATTATCTCATCAATTGTTGCATTTTGACCTTTTGCAAAGTACCAATTTTCAATTAATTTAGATTTTAAAATTTTGCCAAATTTAATCTCATCAAGAGGCATAACCTGAAGTTGTGTTTTAAAAAAGTGTATAATATCCAAATTTTTTACGTCAATATCACCCGTAAATTCATTCCACACCTGAAATTCATACGGCGGAAGCTCATTATTTTCAATATTTTTGCATTCAAAATATTCTAAAAGCGCTTTAACGGTATAGTAAATAACCGGCGTCGGAATTGAATCCGTAAAAAGTCTTTTGAATATTTTGTTAAAATATTCATCATCAATATTGTAAAATCCGATACAGGAAGTTATGCCCGTACTCAAATTAATTGTCGTAAAAAAAGCAACTATTGAATTATCGGAATATTTTCTTGAAAATATAAGCGAAAAATCAGAATTACCGTCAACAAAACTTATATAACATTTATACGGGGCAGAGTCGCCCAAAAGATTATCGTCGGGTTTGTTTTTATATTTTAATTCGGCGTTCTTTAAAAATGTTCTTATTTTTATTTTGTTTGTCGCTTTTTTTACCTTATTTGATTTTATGATATTTAACAGAGCCCTGTATGAATAATAAGAATCATTTTGCAGAAGAAAATTAAGCATTATTTCCGCTTCGTCATAATCAAGGTCAAGGGTTGATAATACGCTGAAAGCATTAGCAAGATTATCTCCCGTATACTCGTTTGCAAGATTATCAATAAGATAAAGTCTTTCTTCATGTGAAATGTTTGAATAAAAATCAAGCAAGTCTATTCTTGACTCGGGATTTTTCACAGCATCGCCTAAAAATTCCTTTATCCCTTCATTTGCTGCTTTAGATGCATCTTTTATATAAAAATCAAGGTTTTCATAATCTATCTTTATTCCTTTGTGTTCAAGCAAAGATATAAAATAGAATTTTTTTGCATCGGTTACGGTTTTATCTTCAAGGAACTTTATTCCGAATTCTAAAAAAACATCTTTATCCAAAACGGAAAATGCGATATTTGCACAAACATCCGCATATTGTCTGTTATCGGAAAATATTTCTTTAAAAAGTATTTGAGCCAAAAAAGCTTTTTCTTCAACGGATGCTAATTTTTCAACATCAGCATTAAATCTTGCTTGTTTAACAGGGTTTCCGCCGGCATAATAGTTTAATACCGAAAGTATTTCCGCCCTTAATTGCATTTTATTTTTTGCGGGAGTCATTATTTTTTAGCCGAACCCCATAATAAATCAAGTATTCTTTGAGCATCAGCACTTGCAAGTCCGTCCTGTAAAATCAGATATTGTACTGCAATCAAAACACATTCCGAACATATATTAACTCCGGGCCCTTTTACCATTTTAGGAACAAGAGTGTTCGGGCGTTTACAAAAACTGCAATATTCCACTTCCTGTTTCGGTGTTTGTTTATTTGTTTCTTTCGGATGTTTTTTTCCGAATGATACAACTTTCTTTTCTTCCAAAATTGCCTCCGATATTTTTATATAATTATTTTAGAATATTTTTTTAATGTATACAATAACGTGTTATGTTTCGTAACATATAAAAAACAAGTCATGGTAAAATAATTGTATGAAAAAAATATCAATATTATCAATATTATTACTATTTTTAGCCGGTATTGCTTTTGCTTTTAAAGCGGAAACTCCCGAAGACGAACAACTTTTTTATAAAAGTATCGGTCTGAATAATGAACAAATAATAAAAGTTCACAAGATAAATAACAGCTATAATTTAAAAATTGAAGAAGCATTAAACAAATCAAGGGAATACAGAAAAAAATACCCGACATTATCTAAAGAAGAAGGTAATGATTATCTTAATAAAATGCTTAACAGGATAGATAAAGAACGGGAACGGGAAATAAATAAATTTATGAATCCGTGGCAAAAAAATAGGTATTTAGAATATAAATCACGGGTATATTAAATTTCAAATCTCCGAGTGATAATAACCGAAAGATTTAAAAAGGAGAAAATAATGTTTCAGGAATTAAATAATAATAATTTTGAAAACGAAACTTCATCAGGATTAAAGCTTGTTGATTTTTATGCAAACTGGTGCGGATACTGCAAAAAGCAGCAGGAGGTTCTTGATGAATTGAGCAACAACGGATTTTGGATAGGAAAATTAGATTGCGATAAAAATCCGGAGCTTGCTCAAAAATATGGTGTAACAGGATTGCCCACAATGCTTCTTTTTAAAAACGGCGATTTAGTTGCACAAATTACGGGATATCATACCAAAGGACAGCTTCTTGACAGATTAACACCTCATTTAAGTTAATTTATGCCGTATTTTTCAATTCTGTTTTAATCATTGCACTTAAACAGCCTTTATAATAAAATCAAAATATAAGTAAAAAAAGAGAAAGAAGTAGAAAATGATTAAACCTGAAACAAAAAAAATGGTACTTACGGTTGGCGGGAAAACCGTAGAAGTGGAAACAGGAAAGTATGCCAAACAAGCAACTTCCTCTGTTACCGTAAAATGCAACGGTACAATGTTATTTATTCATGCAACAGTTAGCAAGGAACCGAGAGTCGGGATTGATTTCTTCCCGTTGCTGATTGATTACGAAGAAAGAATGTCTTCAATAGGTAAAATCCCCGGAGGATATACAAGAACTGAAGGCAAATCCTCGGAAAAAGCAATTTTGGTTTCAAGATTAATAGATAGACCCATAAGACCGCTTTGGCCAAAGGGATACAGAAATGATGTTCAGATTGTTTCGCAATTATTTGCATACGATCAGGAAGAGCAACCCGATATTTTATCAATAATCGGAGCTTCAACCGCTCTTATGTTGTCAGGTGCTCCTTTTGAAGGCCCTGTCGGTGCGGTAAGAGTCGGTCGTATTGACGGTCAATTTATCGCAAATCCGACCCACAGTCAGGATGAAAAATCCGATATGAACATCGTAATAGCAGGTACTAAAGAATCTGTTATCATGGTTGAAGCAGGATGTAATTTTGTAACGGAAGACGATATAATGGCTGCCGTTGAATTTGCTCAGGTTGAAATCAGAAAACAATGTGAAGCTCAAGAAGCATTTGCGGCTGAATGCGGTGTAAAAAGAGAAGAATTTGTTAATCCGTATGACACATCGGAACTTGCAAATATAATAAAAGAAACAGCTTATGATGCCGTAGTTGACGCTTATCATACTACGGACAGAGATGAAAGAAGTGAAAAATTAGACAAAATCAAGGAAGTTGTTAAAGAAAAAATTGAAGCTCTGGGAGAAGAACATCCTATAGCTAAGATGATTGAAGAAACGGGAATTGATTTTGTTGCCGAAGAATTCAAATACTTAGAAAAGAAAATCATGCGTGCAATGATTAAAAACGAAGGTGTTAGAGCGGACGGCAGAACAACAACCGAAGTAAGACCAATATGGTGTGAAGTTGGTGTATTGCCGACAGTACACGGAAGTGCGGTATTTACAAGAGGTCAAACTCAAATATTATCCGTTGCAACACTTGCAGGCCCCGGTATGGCGCAAGAATTGGACGGAGTTGACCCGATTAAGACTAAACCGTATATGCATAAATATATATTCCCCGGATTCTCCGTCGGCGAAGTTAAACCTCTGAGAGGCCCCGGCAGACGTGAAATCGGACACGGTAATCTGGCAGAAAGAGCAAATGTTCCCGCTCTGCCAAGTCAGGAAGAATTTCCTTATGCAATAAGAGTAACATCAGATGTACTTGAATCAAACGGTTCAACATCAATGGGTTCAACATGCGCTTCATCTATGGCATTAATGGATGCAGGCGTTCCTGTTAAATGTATGATAGGCGGCGTTGCAATGGGTTTAATCCATGAAGAAGATACCGATATTGTTTTAACCGATATTCAAGGCATAGAAGATTTCTTAGGAGATATGGACTTTAAAGTTACGGGTAATGAAGAAGGTATTACCGCTCTTCAAATGGATATGAAGATTAAAGGTATATCAAATCCCACTTTAAGAAGAGCATTGGCTCAAGCACGTGACGGCAGACTTCACATTATGAATTGTATGAGAGAAGCAATTTCCGCTCCGCGTCCGGAAATTTCTCCGAATGCTCCGAGATTATTGTCCATGACAATTGCTCAAGAAGATATCGGAACCGTAATCGGGCCCGGCGGAAAAATGATTAGAAGCATTATCGATGCAACAGGCGCTGAAATTGATATTCAAGATGACGGTAAAGTTACAATTACGTCAAATGACAGAGATGGCGCAGAACTTGCTCGCAAGATGATTAACGATTTAACGTTCAAACCTGAACCGGGTATGATATGCAAGGGTAAAGTTGTAAGAATTATACCTATCGGTGCGTTTGTGGAACTTGCACCCGGAAAAGACGGAATGGTTCATATTTCACAAATTTGCAATGAAAGAATTGAAACAATTGAACCGCATCTTACTATCGGTCAGGAAGTAATTGTTAAAGTTCAAAAGATTGACGACAAAGGCAGGGTTAATCTGACAATAAAAGGCGTCAGTGAAGAAGAAAAAGCAAATGCGGGATTTTAAAAAATATAAATCATAATAAATAATAAGCGGAAGGTAATTATACTTTCCGCTTATTATTTCAGACAATTTTTATATAATAAAATATTCTTGCAAAAAAATATTGTTGTAATAAAATTAATAATGTCAGAAATCCCAACATCGAACATAATTTTTGCTTTTGTTTAATAATACTAAAACAGGGCAGATTTTGGTGTTCATTAACTTTCGGGGAAGCCTGAAAATAAGAATAAGAACTGAATTACATTAAGAAAGGTAATAAACGTGGAAGAA
>CADBOZ010000137.1 GCA_902796515.1 uncultured bacterium
AATCGGGGAATAAATTTAATTTATAAAATTTTTTGTATTTATTTTATAATCATTTTTTTCTTCCCTGTTTTGGGTTTAATGTGCTGTGCACCTAGTCTTATATGAGTTATTTACATTTATGTTAAATTTTACAAAATCATCCCCGCACCAGCAACTATACTTCTGCAGGCGTTGGCGATAAGCGATTATTTTTATTTGCAAGTATTTAAAATCCATCCCGCCAATTTTCATTATTTTTGATATCATAATTCTTAAAATTATGTTACAATTCTTATATGAAAAACAAATTTGATTTAACGACTCAAAACAAACTTATTATTTCCGCATTAATTATTTCTACAGTTTTAATTGTTATAATTGCTTTTTGGGCGGTTAATAAAATAAAATACGAGCTTGATGAAAGCTACAGGAGTTTCGGTCAGCTTTTAACAAAAACTCTTGCCGTTCAAAATTACGAAATAACACAAAAAACAATATCCGGTCAAACGTTAGGTTTTATTAAAACCCACGTTAATTCAATATTATCTTCGACAAATGATATTTCTTATATAACTTTCAAAAATAAGCTCGGAGATGTTATATATACAACAATTGATACATATAACAAACGTGCCTTAAAAACAGACACAAATATTTCTTCTCCGATACTTGATCAGGCGGGAAAAATTGTCGGACTTGTGGAAGTCGGATTGTCGGCGGATTTGGCAAAAAACGTTACCCATACAACAAAAAATTCTCTTTTAACGGTATTTAGTGCCATTTGGGTAGTATTTACGGTTGTAATTTTAGCAAATGCCTTTTTAATAAGAAGGGAGTTGACTCTTTTACATAACGGTGTAAAAGATATTGAACAGGGAAAATTCGGAACGGTATTGGATTATAATCAAGCATCGGGCGAAATCAAAGAGCTTTTTGATGCGTTTAACGATATGTCTAAAAAACTCCATAACTATGAAGAGCAAAATATCGACCAGCTTACTCTTGAAAGGAACAAGCTTGAAGCGGTATTGATGAGTATTGCTAACGGAGTTGTTGTTTGCGATAACTATGATAAAATTTCGATGATAAACTTAACCGCTCAAAAAATTCTGAGCGGTACGCAAGATGAAATTTTGAACACTTCAATTCAGGAATATTGCGATTCAACGGGAGAATACTGTTTTAAAGAAAAAATTGCACAATTTAAAAATACTCCTCTTGATATTATTGAAAAGAAGCCTCTTGAATTTAATATAAATGTTGACAAAAGAGTAATTAAATCGGTAATTTCCCCTATGTATTCAAAAATGCATGATTATATGGGATATATTATTGTTTTAATCGATATAACAAAAGAAGCCGAAGTAGACAGATTAAAAGACGATTTTATTTCAAATGTTTCACATGAATTGAGAACACCCGTTACTATTTTAAGCTCCTATGCCGATACTTTATATAATTATGGCGACCAATTTAAGTTTGAAGAGCAGAAAGAATTTATCGGAACAATTAATACCGAAGTCATTCGTTTAAATAAAATGGTTAATGATATTCTTGATTTTTCAAGGCTGCAATCCGACACCGAGCTTGAAAAAGAAAAACAAAATATTTCAAATACAATCGAAAAAATCATACAGAGCCACAAGGTTCTTGCGGATGAAAAAAATATTTCAATCACATTCATCAAAGAAGACAATCTTCCGGATGTTTCGTATAATGCTCAAAGTATAGAGCGTGTTATGAGTAATCTTATAACAAATGCAATAAAATATTCCGAATTCGGCTCAAGAGTAAAAGTCAGAGCTGAAATTGCAAACAATCCGAAATACCTTGAAGTAACCGTTCAGGATAACGGTATCGGAATTTCTCCGGAACATCAAAAGAAGATTTTTGAAAGATTTTACAGGATTGAAAATCAGGTTCATACAATAAAAGGAACGGGATTAGGACTGCATCTTGTTAAAGTTGCAATTGAAAAACACCACGGCGGTAAGGTTTTTGTTAAATCAAAACTGAAAGAAGGTTCGACATTCGGCTTCTGGCTTCCTTTAGACAGTGCCGATGTCAATGAAGAAAGACCGAAAAACATAAACTCCATTGCAACAAACAGCACAAACTACGAAGATTATAAAGTAGAAAAAATTGAAGATTACGAAGAAAAAGCTAAAAGGGATGCCGAATATATAGGTTTTAAAGAAGAAGAAAACTATGATAATGATGATATGTCCGCACCTCAGCCTCTTCTTTTTGAAGAATTTCAAAAGGACAGCATAAAGGATATTATAAGCAAAGATAACCCGATTAAGAAAAAATCGCGTGATAAACAAAACGAACAACCGACACTTGATAAAGATGCAAATGACGGCTGGGAAATAAGTTTTGAAGTAAGAGATAACTGATTTACAAGTATTATCCGCCGATTTTTATTATACCCTTGCCGAATTTTTCTTCAAGTTTATCCAGTGAAAACGAAAGATTTTCTTTTTTTGCCGTTGTTTCGTTTTCAAAAATTGACATTTGTCTTACGGCTCTTGAAGTGAGTTTTAAAGCATAAAAACCCACGGAACGGTAAATTATTCCTTTTTGATAGAGTTTATCAAGCATATCTTTAGCGTGCTCAATAATTTCAAATTCAGTATTTGTCGGATTTACAAGATTTATTTTAATATCCGTAACCTGAAAATCTTTTGTCCTAAGCATTACACCGATACATCCCGTTAAAAGGTCGGATTCTCTCAGCTTTCTGCATACCCTGTGAATGTGTCCGTTTAATTCATTTTGAATATAGTTTTTATTTGTTTGAAATTCTTTAAAGCTTTCGCTTCTTGAAATTGATTTTGGTGCTTCACTAATGCTTTTGACGGGATTAACGGAATTACCGAGAAGCTCCTGCTTTAATTCAAGTCCGATTTTGCCGAGATTTTTTTTAATCCAAATATCTTCCTGTCTGGTAAAATCATAGGCCGTTTGAATAAAGTATTTTTTTAAAAGCGCCGTTGTATTTTTCCCGACACCCCAAATTTCGCTGATAAGAGTTTCTTTTAATTCTTTTTGTATTTCTCTGAAGCCGATTTTGTATGTTTTTGAGTCTGTTATATTCTTGCTTTGCAGGGTTTTTACTTTGTCACAGGCAAGCTTTGATAAAACTTTTGAATAAGATAATCCGATTGATACATCAATTCCGATTTCTTCTTTAATTTCTTTAACTATTCTTTCAATAATTTCTTCATAAGAGGAATTAAATGTTTTTCTTAATCCCGTAAGGTCAAGAAATGCTTCATCTATTGAATATATTTCCACGTCGGGAGTGAAATCAAGAAGTTTTGTCATTACTCTTTTTGAAATTTCACAATAAAAAGAGAGATTTCCCGATAAAAAAGTTATCTTTTTGAATTGATTTTTGGCTATAAAGTATGGTGCACCCATTGATATACCCATTCTTTTTGCTTCATTTGAACGCGAAACAACGCACCCGTCGTTGTTTGATAAAACACAAACAGGTTTTCCGATAAGTTCAGGCTTTAAAAGTCTTTCACACGAAACAAAAAAATTATTGCAATCTACTAAAGCTATAACTCTTTTCATGATATTTTCCTTGTAACCCCCGTTACAACGCCAAAAATACTTAAAGAAATTTTAGGACGAATAACGGGATAATTTTTATTTTCAGGTTTAAGATAATATCCCCGTGAGTCTTTTTTATAAGTTTTTAAAGTAAACTCATTATCCACAACGGCTAATACCACATCGCCGATATTTGCTTCGGAGGTTTTTTTAACCGTTACATAATCTCCTTCATATATTCCGATATCGCACATAGAATCTCCGGAAACCTTAAAAACAAAGGTTGACGGAGAATTAAGGTTTAATATTTCGTCAAACGATATTCTTTTTTCTATTTTATCATCCATAACAGAGGCAAAGCCCGCCTTAACTTTCGACATTGCAAGCTTTCCGCCGAGATATTCGGGATTTATATAATAATTATCATCTTCCGAAAATATAAAATTATTCTTTTTTAAAATATTCATATATTGTTTAATCGAATTTTTGGACTTGTACCCGAATAAATTTTTTATTTTTTCAAACGAAGAGAGCGGTTTTTTGCCAAATTCTTCTTTTAATTTGTTAAAAAAATCTTCTTGTTTTTTTGTTAAAATTTCTTCCATAATACAAACCTTGTCATAATTTTACTTAATATTATGTACGAATGTACATAATATGTCAAATTATTTTTTGCGGCTGCATTTGTATTCCTGTATTGCCTGTATTAAAGTCATTGCAAAGTCTGAAAGCCTCGTGGCAATCCAAAAACAATAATGTCGGGTTTCATGCACCCGTAAAATGGATTACTTCGCTTTCACTCGTAATGACATGGGGGGGTGAATTACCTGAAATACGGTTATTACGAGGCTTTAGCCGGAGTAACCCGAGAGCTTTGCCGTAAATTATAAAATTACCAAAAAATAAAAAACTGCGGATAAAGCCTTTTTATCCGCAGAAAATCTACCTGATTTTTTTCTTCCCGAAAATTTAACTATTGACCGAAAGCAATTGTAACTTTTTCTTTCGGGTTAACTTTTGAAATAGGATTTCCGCTCGGGTCAACAACGTAAGCTATTTCATCACCCGTTGTTTGAAGAAGTCCGAATGTTCCCGATAAAGCTGTTCTTGTTAAATCAACAGGCGCTTTAAGCGTGGTTTTAATACCATCCTGATAGCTTCTTCCCGCAGCTTTGAATTTACCGGATAACAATTCACTTGTTCCGACACCTGTCTGGTCAAACAGGGCTTCGGTTGCGTTAGCTAATCCGATAGCCGCACCGCCCACTGTTCTTCCTGCTGTACCGATGATAGAACCCGTCCATGTGAAAGGCATTTGAACGAGTCTTAAAAGACCGTTGATTTCCTTTTTCCTTTCAACTTTTGCGGTTAATATCTGCTTAGGCAACGCTGCCTTACATTTTCCGTTTGAAATTTCATTAAATGAAAGTCTTAAAGAACCCTGATTATTTTTAGACGGTCTGTTTACTTCGGTTACTTTACCATGAACAGTAGAACCGCAAGGGTAAGTTGTTCCGTCTATTGTTATTTCATTTAATGTAGTAGCAGAGAATTGTTCACCAACGTTAACATGTTTAGCGTTAATTATATCGTTCATTGAAAGTTGAAGTGTAGGAATGGTTACTTTTGTTTCTCTTTCAACGAATGTCTTTCCGCCTAAGTCTTGAGTTGCGGTTTTTGTTGATTTATCATATCCGCCCGCAATTCTCATGCCTTGAAGCATAGAACTTGCTTCCGCACGTGTTGTTTTATCGTTAGGACGAATATAATCCTGATTTCTTTCATTTTTTAAAGCGCCGTTATCAATGGCTTTTGCGACATGTTCTCTTGCCCAGCAAGGAACTTTTCCGCCGTCTTTATATCTTGACAATATTTCATCAGCTTTAGCCGCATCCATAGGACAATTCAATCCTTTAGACATTATTGTCAAAGCTTCGGTTCTTGTTATATCTTCATTTGGCTTAAACATGTTATTGCCCTTACCTGCAATCATGTTTTCCGCCACACCTTTTGAAATGTAGTCTTTTGCCCAGTGATTATGCGGAACATCTTTAAATGTTAAATAATCACTGCTTGAAGTAACATCAAGGTTATACCCTTTAACAACCATTGTTGCCATTTCGGCACGGTTTACACGTTTATTCGGTTTAAATAATCCGTCAGGATATCCTTCCAATACGCATTGTTCCGTTAAACGGTTAATATCCGAGCTTGCCCAATAGCTGTCAAATACATCGGGGTATTGCTGGGATGTTATATCGGCAGCAGCTCCCGTTGAAAAACCAAGACAGGAAAAAGGTTCTTTGGTTTTTGTAATTATGTCCATTGTAGTTGTTGAATGAACTCTCGGAGCATCCGCACAATCATATTTCGGCATATCCGTTGAATTGATAATCGGTGCGGCACCGCCTGTTAAACATCCGCATTCAACCGGAACACCTTTATATTCAGGTATTAACAATGATTCATTAATATTTGCATTATTTTTCATCTCTCCGACATAAGCCGAATTTGCATTTGAATAAATTGCATTCGGATAAGCATATGTTTGCTGGTTCAAAGGTTTAGCTTCTATACAAGGAGCGGCACCGCCTGTCGGGCAATCACAATCAGTGTTTTGCTTTTCGCAAGGGTCATATTTGTTTTTTCTTTTATGACAATTACAATCGGATTTTTTACATTTTTGACATGTAGCATTGTCAGGCGTAACAATTTCCGTGTTGCTTCTGTTGCAGTCACAGTCTGATGCAACGGGACATGCTGCAAATGACATAGGTACGGTAAGCGCTAAAGCAAAAAAGCCGTATGCAGCACCTGTTATTAATTTTCTTTTTATTGTCATTTTTCCTCCTTTTATGGTTTATTAACAAAATAAAAAACGCACAATTTTTATTTTAAAATTATGCGTTTAATTTAATTTGTATTCATTACCATAAAAGGTAATTCTATATGATAATTTTTATTATATTTCGGAAAGAAGGTAGTCAGCCATCCACTGATTTTCAGTATGTTCCATAGCATATGCTTTAAGAGGAGCAACTGCGCTTTCGCCTATTCTAATCAGGCTCATTGCAACAACGCCTCTCGGAAGTCCTTTTAATGTACCGAGTTTATCTATTAATGTATTAACAGCCTTTGCACCGAGTGCAACAATTGAATTTTCAACATCATTCTTTGTCGAAGGGTCAACCGCCGACAATAAATAATCCACTTTTTCCGAAACTGTATCTTTTATATTAGAATTTAAAACTGCTTGCATTTTTTCCTCTTAGTATTTCTCTACCTTCTAAAAGTATACAGTATAAAAAAATTTTTTTGCCGTTTCCTTATACAATCTTTATATCGATATAAAGAAATTTTTATAAACTTTCCCAAAAATCTTTTAAAATCTTTGTATCGACTTCAATATTGGGACTTTCGCAAACAAGAGCGCCCTTTATATCAAATTTTTTCATTGCCTTCAATAAGTCTTTATAGTTAAAATCGCTTTCTTCAAAAATCAGATGCTTCTTTTCACCTTTTGAAGAATATTCAATTCCCGCAACATGCCCGTGAAAATTATTAAGTGCGATATCTCCTAGTTCATTGCCTAATTTTTCCAGAATTTTGCAAAACTCATCATAGGTATTAAATTCGCCGTTTTCCCTTGCATGGATATGTGCAAAATCAATACAGGGAAGTATTTGAGAAAAATGTTTTGATAAATTAATGATTTCATCCAATGTTCCCCATTGGCTTTTTTTACCGGTTGTTTCGGGACGCACCCAGATATTAATATTTTCCGCCTGCAAAGTTTCAACTATTACTTTGTGTCTTTCTATCATGGTTTTTAATAATTCTTCTTCGCTTCCGCCAAGATAAAATGCAGCATGGTATGTTATGGAATATGCTCCTAAATCCGCACCGGCACGGGCGGTATCCAATACTCTTTTTATGCTTGCTTCAATTTTATCTTCTTCTTTAGCGTTCAGATTTATATAATAAGGCCCATGGTGAGTTATCAGTTTATTATTTCTGTTTAATATTGCATTCTTTGTTTTTTCACTGTATCGAACGCCATGTACAAATTCGACTTCAAGCCCGTCAAGATTCATTTCATCAAGCTTTTCAAATGCGTTTGTATAATCTTTGGCATTCGACGGAATTCCGGCTGTTAAAAAATGTAGTTTATCCATTATACCCCTTTGTTTAGATTTACTTTTTCAGTATAGTGGATAGATAAATTAAAATCCACTTTTTACCTTCGGTTAATTTAAAATATCTTTTTATGAGGCTTTAGCCGAAGCAATCCACATGTAGTACTTATAATTCTTTGTTCACTTTTTCTTTTTGTTTCAAACGCCAACGCAAAAAGAAAAAGTGAACCGAAAAAGAAAAACGTCGTCTGCCTCAAGCCAATGCATTAAAATGCAATTTTTTTGGATTACTTCGCTGTCGCTCGTAATGACGAAATTGTCATACTGAGCGTAAGCGAAGTATCTCTTTAGCTGCAAAGAATAAGATTCTTCGGTCATTCCATTCCCTTGTAATGACGGGAAAAGCCGTCAATGCCGACATTTAAGTCGTTGCGAAGCCCGAAGGGCTGTGGCAATCCAAACAATACACAAGCTTAAATCTTTTAAACCGCAATTATTGTTAATTATCCGATACCGTACGTGAATGTCTTTTAGAATATTTTCTTTCTTTTGTAAGTATTTTCGGTTTCATACAAACCCAAAAAACGTTTTTAATGTAAGGTGCAAAAAGAATAACAAGAGAACTGAAAATTACGTCATAAATAATTTTTCCGCCGCTTAATACACTCACAACAAGGAATATAAAACTAAAATCTATAATTTTAAATATTGCAAGAATAAAACAATAAATAAATCCGCAAATATGTATTGATAAAACACCGCAAACAGAAGCAAAAAGCCTGTACAGCGGTGTTTGACTTCTTTTTAATATTCCGCCTTCAATAAATATTGCAAAAACAAATCCTAAGAAATATCCGAAAAGATAATTTTGTACATTACCAAATCCGCCGCCAAAAGAGAATATCGGAACAAAAAAGAAGCCGATAAGCGTATATAAAATAAAAAGCAGACAGGAATATTTTCTTCCGAGCAAATATATAATAAAAATCATTGTAGGAATGAGCGGAGTGTACGCTACGGGTTTTGAAACAAAACCAAGCCCGCTTCCTTTTGTAAAGGCAAGCCATGGATGTGAAAAATTGAACTGCGTAAAAGTTGAAATAATCATAATTAAGAAGCAAAAAGCAACAACAACAAGCGTACCTATTGTCAAAGGGGTCGACTCGCCGTTATATATATATTTTTCAAGAATATCCTTGTATCTTTTGTTAATCAAAATTTTCCGTTCCCTCTATTTCGCTTCTTATTTTATTATATAAATCTTTGTATTTTTTATCAAAGATATTTTCACTCCACATTATATACGCATCTTCGTTGTTGTCCTGATAGTATTTTTTTCTTTTGCCGAGTGATTTGAAACCGAATTTTTTATATAATCCGATTGCTTTTTCGTTTGACTCTCTCACTTCAAGAGTAATGTATTTTATCTTGTTTTCGTAACATTCATCTATTGAAGCAAGAAGCAATCTGTGTGCAAATTTTTTGTTTTGATAATCGGGATGTACCGACAAATTCGTAACGTGTGCTTCGTCCGCAATTTTCCAAATCCCCATATATCCGACGCATTTATTTGTCTGTGTATCAATTATGCACCTGTATGAAGAAATTTTGTTGTTTAGTTCGGTTAAAAATGAATCTCTTGACCAATGATGCGCGCCATAACACAATTCTTCAACCTGAAGAATGTCATCGATATAATCATGCTCCATTTTTACTATTTTAAAAACTGCCATATAATTATATTAGCAAAAAATTCTTAAAATGATTCAGAAACAGAAAAAGAATTATGTTTTATATCATGTGATGAAAAATCCATCAAACCTCTGTTAAGTTGACTGTATTTTGCATCTTTTGAATTGAATTTTTCCTTTAAAAATTCATATGAAACCTTAGGATCGCACTGTTCGCCGCAGGTAAATAAATCAACCGCAGCATATCCGTATTCGGGCCATGTATGAATTGCAAGATGACTTTCGGAAATTATAACAACCCCTGAAACCCCATGCGGCATAAACAAATGAAAACATTTATTAACCACGGTTGCGCCGCATTCTAATGCTGCTTCAAGCATATATTTTTCAACAAGTTCAGGATTATTTAAAACATTGGAATCACATTCAAAAAATTCAGCCAGTATGTGTCTTCCAAGATATTGTTGCTTCGGTGTTTGTGTCATATTTCCGATAGGTGGTGTCATTATTGCCAATTCATATTCCCCCTTATATTTTTTTATACTATTGCAAGATTAACTATACAACACTACAAAAAAACATACAAGTATAAAATTGATTGTTTTTAATATAAATTTTAACAAATTTTTACATGATTTTTTATTGTCCGTTTTCAAATCTTTTTTGAAGCTTTAAGTTAATTTCTTAAAAAACAATCAGGCATGCAGAAGCAGAATAAGGATTAAAATATAAAATATTAACTTTTGTAAAAAAACAAACCGAATTTTGATAATTTTTGCTGAAAAATTAAATTTATAGCGAACCTGTTAAAAT
>CADBOZ010000138.1 GCA_902796515.1 uncultured bacterium
AGGCGCAAGTCATCATGACACCAGCTGTAAATGTAAAAGCGGACACTGTAATACAGGTTGGTCATGGAGTAATGGTGCGTGCAGTTGTGCTTCAGGAGTTGTCAAGGGTTCAACCTGTTGTGCTGCTATAGCAGGTTGTGCTGCAGGGGCGGGCAATTATAACAACAGCTGTCAATGTACAGCTTGTGCTTCCGGTTATACTCTAAAAAATGGTAAATGTTGTCAGAATAAAACAGGTTGTCAGGCAGGCACTGCAAACTACAATAACAGTTGCGGCTGCACAAACTGTTCTGCAAACTACAGCTTAAGCAGCGGAAATTGTACCGCATGCGCCAAAGCAAACTGTACAGGATACACTGCTAATACATGTACATGTACTTCATGTAACAATGGTTATACCCCGAGCAGCGGAAGCTGTGCTTGTTCAACTCCAAAATTTGTTGTAAGCCCCAAATGCTGCTCTCAGGTCACAGGATGTAAATCAGGCGCAAGTTATCATGACACCAGCTGTAAATGTAAAAGCGGAAGCTGTAATACAGGTTGGTCATGGAGCAGCGGTACTTGTACCTGTGCTTCTCCTAAATTTGTAGTAGGTACAACCTGCTGTGAAGCTAAAGCAAACTGTCAGGCAGGCGCTGCAAACTACAACAACAGCTGCCAGTGTACAAACTGTGCATCAGGCTACACCTCAGACGGCAGCGGCGGATGCAAGACAGCATGTGCTTCTATAAGCCACTGTTCAACATATGATTCAAGCTGTAAATGTACCGCCTGTGATGATTCCACTTGGAAGGTAGAAGATGGCATATGCAGACCAAAAGCTTCATGCGACGACCTTTGTGAAACTTTAATGCCGAGCGGATATAATTGGAATATTGGTGTATCTTACAGTGGCGGTTGCGGAATCCAATCTAAAGCAAAATGCTTGTATGTAGAACAACCGGATTATAACGTCTGTCAGCCAAACTGCACAGGAACAAGCAGCACCAAATACGTAAATCGGGCATGCTGGGGTGGATCATGCAGTTCAGGTGGCGGAACAACATCAGGTGGCGGAACAACATCAGGTGGCGGAACAACATCAGGTGGCGGAACAACATCAGGTGGCGGAAGTATTCAAGGATGCTCAGGCTGCGATTCATGTTGCTCGGGTAAAGGTGGCAAAGACTACTGCTGTGATACAGGGTGTTCATGTAAAGACACCGGCTGGTGCGGCGGCTATCAAGGATGCTGATAAATTACCCATAAAATTATATAAGCTATAAAAATCCTGCTACCTAACCGGGGCAGGATTTTTGTCTAACACACCACTTTACTGAGGCGAGATGGATTGTGTTACAGTTTTTGCAAGCGGCAGGGTAAGCTATAAAAATATCACTCCTTAAATTCAACCGGAGTGATATTTTTAAGTTATAAATAATATTTTACAATGAGAAATCTTCTTCCGCAGGCAGTTCGTTCGGAACGGCTAAAATCCATTTTTTAGCTTCATCGCTTGCATTTTGCCAGTTAACCGACAGAAGCCCTCTTTGTACCCAGATTAATTCTTTAAAGAATTCGTATTGAGAATTCATTGCATCGAGTTTTGCCGCAAAATAGAGGTTTTGAGCATCCGCTATTTGATTTATCGGCACTTCTCCTCTTAAATATTTAGCTTTTACGGTTTGATAGTTTTCGCTTTGTGCAAACATTGCTTTGTAAGATTTTTCAATAACAAAGTATTTCGAAATAGCTCTGTTTACAACAGATCTAACCTGCATTTCAATTTCTGCATTAACTTCTTCAAGATATGCTTTTAGCTCGTTTAATTCGGCTTTGCATCTTGCAATTTCCGCTATTTTATGACCGCCTTCAATCGGCTTCCATTCAGCCGCAAGCAGCAATCTTGTTGAGCTTTTATCAAGACTTAGCCACGGGCTTGAATTCCAACCGTTTTGAAATGCTTGAGCACCCATTGCCATTGCTGTTACAGGGTCATGAGTTTGACTGAGCACTGCTGCCTGTGTGCCTGATGCTCTTGTAGAAGCATTTACCGCTTTTAGTTGTTGATGACCCATATCTTCATAAGGCAAACTTCTGTCGAACTGTCTTGAATGTTCAAGTGATATTTTTGCATTCGGGAGTATGAATTTTTGTGCATAATTTCCCATTTCGACTTTTTTCATAGCAATTGCCGCTTTTAATTTAGATGTTTCGGGAGATAAATATGCAACCTCCTGAACCAGCATATCGGTAAATCTTCCTAGCTTCTGCGGATTTCTAACGTGGTCTATGATATGTAAATCCGTAGTGAAAAATGCAGAATCGTTTGCAGTCAGCGGCTTAAAGGTAAATTCTGTTTTCTGATCTTTATTTAACAGCTTATTTATTTGAATTTTTATATTTTTATAATCCGCTTGCATATTAAGAAGTCTTTTTTCGGCTTCGCTTACTTCTCCCGCCCAGCGTAAAACTTCTTCATATCCGCATTTTCCTGTTTTTTCTCTTACGCGAGCGATTGCAAGATTTTCTCTTGTTTCCTGAACCGATTCTTCTTGAATTTTAATCATATTTTCAAGCATTAATGTATCAATATAAAGCTGAGCGGTTTGATATTCCATATTTGCCTTTGTTAGTGCATGCTCCGCTTTATCAAATTTTAATTTCTTATGCTTTAATATTATGTTTGAAACCAAATCCGGCGAATATATAACCTGATCGAGAGCTACCGTAAATAAGCCTACGTGCTTCGGTACATCTGCGTATGAATTAGCATATCCGCTGTTATAATTTTGATATCCAAGATCAATTCTTACCGTCGGCAAGTATCTCATATAAGCACTCGCAACAGACCTTCTTGCCGCACTTATAAGGAATTTTTTTCTTGCAATATCAAGGTTTGTTTCGTCAAGTGAATTTAACAATAATCCGAGGTCATAAACGGGAAGCTGCTTATGAGATATTGTTGTTGCATTATTTAATAATCTTAACGGGGGTACATATCCGACGCTTTCTCCCGTGTCCGAGTTATAAAATATTACTTTATCATCATAAAAAGGAATTTTTTCATTTTTAACCGCATTTCCGTGCAATACCCCGTGGATATTAAACGATGTTGCTTCGGCAAGCTTTTTATCGACATCAAATGTTGATGTACCGAGCATTGCGCCTAAGTTAACATCTTCTTTTCCGACCGATGAAAAGGACGGAAGCTTTTTGTTATTAATGTATTGATATAATTCTTTTCTTTGAGAAGTGTTTAAGTTATAAAGGGGAGTAATAAACACGGCATTGACACCTGACGGCATCTTTGAAAGACTTGCATCAATATTTGTACTTACGGGTATTACGGTGAAATTCAAGTCGCAATTTTTTTCTTTTAATTTTTTGGATATCAAACTGTTCCAGTCTTTATTTGTTTTGTAATAGCTTTCATTCATTAAAATTGCGGCATGACTTATTTCGGGTACTAATTTTTTAAATGTGACAAAATCATTTGTCATTTGTTGAATAGGGTTAAAGAATTTATCCCCGAAATCCCTTAAGCCGTACTGGTCAATTGTTACGACATATTTGTTTTTGTTCTTTTTTTCCGAATAATATACGCTTGACATATAGCCAAGAGATATAACCATTCTTGCTCTGGACATAAGCGCTTTTTCGGAAACGGCTTTAGCACCTGCCTCTGTCCAATCTCCCGTAAAAACAAGGTCTTGCGGGAATTGCGCATTATATTCCGGCAGTAACGAACGGGCTATTATTTTTTGGAAAACCTTTAAAATCTCTTCGTTTTTGTCAGATTTCCCGTCAAATACAAATGCAAGTTCAATTTTTTTGGCATTAGCGGGTATTACCGGTTGTTTTCCGTTATTAGCCTGAGTTGCGGTTTGTTTAACGGCAGCAGATGAGGACGTTTTGCCGGTTGTCTTTTTTGCCGCGGATTTTTTTGCCGCGGATTTTTTCTTTACCGCGGTTTTTGATTTTGTTTTAACAGGCTCTGTAATAGCAAATACATAACTTGTATTGTAAAAAAACATTGCAAATATTGCAATAAATGACAGAACTTTTTTCATACAATCTCTCTCAACCTTAACTTAATTTCACACAATTTTTATTATCATATCAAATAATAATTTAATTACTATTTTAAACGGGATTTATGTAAAAAATATTAACATACGAAATTTTATTTTTTTCTGAAACCTTGATCACAAGCCACATATCTGCCAATTGATTTAATTTTTGATTCTATACAATTTCTGCATTTTGTCGGGGCATCGTTTAAGCAAATTTTTCCGGGGTAAATTTCATATTTTTTTCTGTATATTGTATTTGTAACGTTTGGCATAACAACATTTGCCCCCGATTGCAGGGCAATTATTCTTCCGTTCGGGTTTATTGTTTCCATTGCCGTGGTTGCCGGAATATTGATATTTTTAAGTAAAATTCTTGTTATTGCCATAACTTTAAGAGCAAGAATAAAGTCACCCGTTTTTGCATTTTTTAGCGGAGTATCGGGATGCGGAATAAAAGGGCCGATTCCTACCATATCCGCATCAAGTTCTTGAAAAAACAGTATATCATCTGCAATTGAGCTTATTTTTTGTTCGGGCAATCCGATAAGTGAGCCTGTTCCGACTTCATAGCCTGTTTTTTTTAAAATTTCCAGACATTTTACTCTGTTTTCAAAACTTGAAGCCGGATGCATTTTTTTATAGAGCTCCCTGTCCGTTGTTTCTATCCTTAAAAGATATCTGTCCGCTCCTGCTTTTTTAAATTCTCTGTACTCGTCTTCTTCTCTTTCGCCTATACTTAAAGTAAGCGCTACATCAAATTTTTTAATTTCCTTTATAATATCAACAAGCTTTTCGGTTGTATAAAATTCATCTTCTCCCGATTGAAGAACTATTGTTTTATATCCGAGTTTTACTGCGTTTTGAACACATTCCAGCAATTCTTCTTTTAAAATCCTGTATCTTTCGATGTTTTTATTATTACATCTCAGTCCGCAATATTTACATTGCCTTTTGCAAATATTCGAAAATTCCACAAGTCCCCGAAGGTGAACCCCGTCACCTACATATTTATGCCTTGTTTTATCCGCGCATAAAAATAACTCTTCGTTTTTTGCATCCGTTGATAAAAGTTCTGTAATCTCTTCTTTGTTCATAAAAATATATTACTTAAAAAGTTGATAAAAATAAATGCTACAAGGTATAACTCTTGCAGCATTTAAACTTGAAATTATTTTAACTTAATTAACCTCTGATTTTTAATTTTTTAACCAAATCACGGTATTTATCCAAATCAGCATTTTTTAAGTATGTTAACATACCCTTTCTTCTGCCGACCATAACCAATAAGCCGCGTTTAGCCTGAAAATCTTTTTTGTTTGATTTGAGGTGTTCCGTTAATTCGGTAATTTTTTGTGAAAGCATAGCAATTTGAACTTCAATGTTTCCGCTGTCTTTTTCGTTTTTGCCGAATTTTTTGATAATTTCTTGTTTGTTTTTCAAGTTGATTGACATTTTTTTCTCTTTTCTATTTATAATGTTATACTTTTGTTATTTAAGTATAACCGAAACAAAAAAAATTACAAATAACACAATTATTTTGTTGCCAATGTTATATTAAGATTTTATAAAGTCCCGTTTTTTTAATAAAACTTTGTCATTTTTATAATATAATATATACTTGTCCGATGAACTATGGGAGTATTTTTTTGAAAAGTTCCAAAAAACTGACATTGTATATATTTATTGCCCTTATATCGGGTATTGTCGTCGGATGGCTCTTTCCTGATATTGCGGTTAAATTTAAGCCTCTTGGCGAGCTGTTTTTAAGAATGGTTAAAATGATAATCGCTCCCTTGATTTTTGCAACTTTAACAGTCGGAATTGCAGGACATGGCGACGTAAAAAATCTCGGTAAAATCGGTTTAAAAACAATAATTTATTTTGAAATTGCAACAACAATTGCTTTAATTTTAGGGCTTGTTATGGCAAATATATTAAAACCCGGTGCCGGCTTTAATATAGATTTGAATACGGTTTCAACGGCTGCGGTTGAACAAATGCAAAATGTTCAAAGTACGCGCTCTTTAACTCAAATGCTGGTGGATGCCGTTCCTGTAAGCGTTGTAGATTCTATGGCAAGAGGTGATTTGCTTCAAATTGTTGTTTTTGCCATATTCTTTGCGCTCGCCGTATGTGCGGTTGGTCCAAAAGCAAGACCTGTTCTTGAATTTCTTCAAAGTACGTGTGATGTTATGTTTAAATTCACGGAATACGTTATGAAGTTTGCACCTATAGGTGTTTTTGGAGCGATTTCAGCTACAATAGGTCAAAACGGCATCGGAATATTAAAAAGCTATGCAAAATTAATAGGCATAACCTACCTGTCTTTAGTGGTTTTTGTAATTATCGTTCTTGTTGTTGCATGTAAAATTATTAAAGTTTCATTCAGAGGTATCTTAAAAGCAATAAAAGATCCGGCACTTATTGCATTTACTACGGCTTCATCAGAAGCGGCACTTCCTAAGGCAATGGAGCAGATGGAAAAATTCGGAGTTCCGAAAAGTATAGTGAGTTTTGTTATGCCCATGGGGTATACTTTTAACCTCGACGGTTCGACTTTATATTTAACGCTTGCGACATTGTTTTGTGCTCAAATTGCGGGAATTAATCTTTCTCTTGAACAACAGTTAATGATTATGTTTACTCTTATGCTCACATCCAAAGGCATAGCAGGTGTTCCGAGAGTTTCGCTTGTTATTTTAACCGGTACTCTCACGGGCTTTAATCTTCCTATAGTCGGGGTTGCGGTATTGCTCGGTATTGACCAAATTCTTGATATGGGAAGAACTACGGTAAACCTAATCGGTAATTGCGTTGCAACAACAGTTGTTGCAAAGTGGGAAAATGATTTTGACCACAATAAAATGCAAAGATTTCTAAAAAGCTCAAAGTAATCTTGGGATATAGTCTTTTGAATAATTCAAATTTAAGCACCGTTAATTTATTATTCAGACTATGAAAATGTTATTCTACGATATTGATAAATTTGAAATTGATTATTTTACGGAAAATATACCAAAAAATATTATGCCCTGTTATTTTTCTTTTCCTTTAACGGAACAGGTGAAAATTGATTTAAAATATTCAAACGCCGAAGCGATTTGCGTGTTTATACATTCATATTTGAGTAAAAAAGTATTACAAAAATTTAAAAATTTAAAATATATATTTACAAGAAGTACCGGATTTTCTCATATTGATGAAGAATACTGTAAAAACAACGGTATAGAGATTTATAATGTTCCAAAATACGGAAATATAACAATCAGTGAGTATATATTTGCACTTATGTTCTCGCTTGCAAGAAAAATAGTAAAGTCAAAAATTTCTGTTAAAAACGGAGATATTTTAAAAACAGAACTTGAAGGATTTGAGCTTAAAGGTAAAACCATAGGTCTTATCGGCGGCGGAAACATAGGACGGCAAACGGCAAAAATTGCTTCCTGCTTTGATATGAATGTACTTTGCTATGATATTAAGCAGGATGACGATAATTTAAGATATACGGATCTGGATACTCTTTTAAAAGAGTCCGATTTTGTTACGGTAACCTGCTTGCTTACCGATAAAACAAGAAAGCTTATAAATAAAAATAATATTTTTAACATGAAGAAAAATGCTTTTTTGATTAATGTTGCGCGCGGCGAAATAGTTGAAACGGAAGCGGTATATCAAGCGTTGGCCGACGGAAAAATTCAAGGTGCGGCTCTTGATACCGTGGAATGCGAAGAAATGCTTTGCGAATTGTACGGCAAATGTAAGGTTGATGAAAATTTGAAAAACAGATGCATTAAAAAATATTTATTTATTAAAAAATTGATTAATATGGATAACGTTATAATCACGCCGCATAATGCTTATAATACAAAAGAAGCAAAGAAGAGAATTTTAGACGGAACACTAAAGAATATAAGCTTGATTTTAAATTAACAAAATTTTACATAAATTTTATTTTAATTTAGCGTGCCACTAAGATTTACTTTTGATATAATAACATTATTATGAATACAATTAATAACTATATTGAGCATACATTGCTCAAACCGGATGCAAAGGAAGAGGGAATTTTAAAATTAATACATGAAGCCGAAGAAAATAAATTTTTCGGAATATGCATTAATCCTTGTTATGTACAATTTGCAAAAAATAATATGAGCAGCAAGGATATTAAACTCGTAACCGTAGTGAATTTTCCTCTTGCTTCAAATACAATCGACACAATACTTTTTCAAACGGAAGAAGCTTTAAAAAACGGGGCTGATGAAATTGACACCGTAATTAATATTTCGGCTCTAAAAGACAAGAATTATTCAAAAGTCATAAGTGATATTAAGAAAACAAAAGATGTATGCAGGGATAATAATTTAAAAGTTATTCTTGAAACCGATTTATTAAGTTCAACGGAAATTGTTGAAGCCTCAAAATGCGCAACAGAAGGCGGTGCTAACTTTGTAAAAACTTCTACCGGTTTTGTAAAAGGCGGAGTCGGTGCAAAAGTTGAAGATGTTAAATTGATGTATGATACCGTAAAATCGTTCGGGCTTGGTGTAAAAGCAAGCGGAGGAATTAAAAATTATGCTTCCGCCGTTGAGTTAATTAAAGCCGGTGCTGTAAGACTTGGTACTTCAAGCGGTGTCGATATAATTTTAGGAGAAAAACAATATGTCTAAAGAAGAAAATAAAATCACAATAAGATCAGACAGGGATACTGATTATACTTTTATGTATAAAGGCGAAGATGTCGTATTAAAAGCAGGAAGCGTTGTATCCGTTGCGGATGGCTTAAAGAACGTAGTATTCCCAACGGTTGCGATGAAAATAATGAATAATTTAATAGTAATTAAAGAAGATGTGAAGTAGTTTATGGAAAATAATTCTAATCAAATTATAATTACCGTAACAGGACAGGATAAAGTCGGAATAGTATCGGCTATTTCAAACTGCCTTGCCGATAACAAGGTTAATATCGAGGATATAAAGCAATCTATTATGCAGGATAATTTTGTAATGATAATGCTTTGTGATGTTAAATTGCTTGATATTCCTTTTAAAGATTTTAAAGATAAATTAACCGAACTGGGTAATAAGCTCGGTATGGAAATATGGGTTCAAAAAAAAGACATATTTGACAAGATGCATACTATATAATCATGATAAACATTACTCAAAAACAAATAATTGAAACAATAAGGATGATAAAAATTCATCATCTTGATATAAGAACCGTTACTCTTGCTTTGGGCTTAAGGGATTGCATAACATCCTCCGTAAAATCAACGGGAGATAAGATTTATAATAAAATTATAAAATATGCAAAAAACCTTGTTTCGCTTGCAAATGAAGTTGAAAGTGAGTATTCCGTTCCTATCGTAAATAAAAGAATTGCTTTAACTCCGATTTCTCTTATCGGTGAAAGTGCCGAAGATATTGATTATGTTTATCTTGCAAAAATCATTGATAAAGCGGGAGAAGAAGTCGGAGTAGATTTTATCGGAGGTTTCTCCGCTCTGGTTGATAAAGGTTTTACAAAAGGAGATATAAAATTCTTTGAGCAAATCCCCGAAGCACTTGCATCAACCAATAAATTATGTTCTTCGGTTAATTTGGGTACTTCGAAAGCCGGAGTCAATATGGACGGTGTTTTAAAAACGGCGGAAGTAATTAAAAAAACCGCAGAGATGACAAAAGATTTTGATTGTATAGGCGCTGCAAAATTTGTATGCTTTTGTAATGCGGTAACGGATAATCCCTTTATGGCAGGTGCTTTTTGCGGCATTAATGAGCCTGAATGCGCACTGAATATCGGAATATCAGGCCCCGGTGTTGTATCAAGCGCAATCGAAGAATTGCCAAAAGATGCCGATTTTGGCGAAATGTCAAATTTAATCAAAAGAATGGCATTTAAAATAACAACCGCAGGTGAGCTCATCGGAAGAAGACTTGCTAAGAAAATGGATATTCCGTTCGGTGTTATAGATTTATCACTTGCGCCGACCCCTCTTAAAGGAGATAGTGTAGCCGAAATATTTAAAGCTATGGGGCTTGAATACGCAGGAGCACACGGTACTACTATGGCGTTAGCGATGCTGAATGATGCGGTTAAAAAAGGCGGCATTATGGCATCAAGTTATGTAGGAGGATTGTCGGGTGCTTTTATTCCCGTATCCGAGGATGCAGGAATGATTGAAGCGGTTCAAAACGGTGCTTTAACGTTTGATAAACTGGAAGCTATGACAAGTGTTTGTTCCGTCGGGCTTGATATGATTGCTATTCCGGGTGATACTCCAACCACAACAATAGCAGGCATGATAGCCGACGAAATGGCAATCGGTATGATAAACAAGAAGACAACAGCAGTTAGAATAATTCCCGTTATCGGAAAAAATGTCGGACAAAGTGCCGAATTTGGCGGTTTATTGGGTTCTGCTCCGATTATGAAAGTAAGTCCTTATTCATCCGAAATATTTGTAAAAAGAGGCGGAAGAGTTCCCGCTCCCCTACACAGTTTAAATAATTAGAAAAATAAAAAAACTGTTGCAATATTAAATCGCAACAGTTTTTCGCAATTTATTTTTAAATTATTCAGCAGAAACTGTTTCGGCTTGCGGATTTCTTATTGTTTCAACGCCGCCTTTTGATTTGGACAAACCTTTTTCTTTGTATTTTCTTACCTGTCTTTCAAGTTTGTCGCAAACTAAATCGATAGAAGCATACATGCTTTCTGCTTTTTCTTCTACTCTGATTGTTTCACCGCCGATTTTGCAGTTTATTTCGGCAATATGGGAATCACTAACGGAGGGATTCTTGATTACCGATAAAATAGCATCGATTGAGTCGATTTGTTCGTAGTGATTTGCTACTTTACCCGCTTTTTCTTTGACGTATGCTTTGATGGCATCAGTAATTTCGATGTTACGTCCGTTTACATGAATGTGCATAGTTTTCTCCGTTTCTAGCAAGAGCCTAACCCTCTTAGCATTTATTTATTATACCCTATTTTTATGTTTTTTAAAAGAAGATAATATCAAAAGTAAAGAAAATTTACCGATTTATATAATGATTGGCAAAATATTGTAATATTTTGCCAAATTTTTAAAACGTAGTATAATTGTGCCATCGGGATAAACTAAAGGTTAAAACATACTATGCAAAAGGAAATTTTTAACAACAATATTCAAAACATGCGAAACTATATCATGTTTGAAATTAAAGCAAAGCAGGCAGAATTAACGCCTATGCTTAAAGAAAAAAACAGAACTCCTATAGCTCTGTCAATGGGAGCTCCGGTTGAAAAAGTTCCCGAATATATTATTGAAAAAGCAAAACAATATCTTGATTTTGATAATTTACACACATATTCGACCCCGAAAGGTGAAAATGCTTTTATTGAAGCCGTTAAAATCAGAATGGCAAAAAGATTTAATGTTGAGTTAAATTCAAAAAATGAAATTTTATCTTTAATAGGTTCAAAAGAAGGTCTGTCCAATTTTATAAGAGCCCTTGTAAATTATACAGAAGATGAATCAAAACAGGATATAATTTGGATTCCCGCTCCGGGGTATGCTTCTTATACGCAAATGATAAAAATCGCAGGAGCTTACGCATACGGTATTCCTCTTATTGAAGAGGAAAATTATATGCCCGATTTGGATAAAGTATATGAAAAATTTATATCGGAAGGCTTTAACCCCAACCGCTTAAAAGCACTTGTAATCAACTATCCGAATAACCCGCTCGGTTGCTGCTGTGATTTAGAGTATCTTCAGCACTGTGTAGATTTTTGTAATAAGCATAATATTGTGTTAATTTCCGATAATGCGTATTGCGATATGTATTATGATGAAAGTTATAAACCTCACAGCGCATTGGAATGTAACGGTGCAAAGGATTGCTGCGTAGAATTTTACAGTTTATCCAAAACATATGCTATGACAGGCTGGCGTCTTGGTTGGGCATGCGGAAATTCAACGGGTATTACAATGCTTTCAAGAATGAAATCAACCGTTGATACAGGCATTTTTAAAGTGCTTCAGTATGCTGCGGCAGATTTAATGAAAAGCAGTGAGGGTGATGTTTATATTGATAAACAAAATATCAAATTCAAAAATAAAATTCAAAAGTTTGTTGACGGCTTAAATTCTCTCGGTTATCAAATCAAAATGCCAAAGACAACATTTTATCTCTGGGTAAAAATTCCCGAAAGATTTTCCGATTGTGTTGAATTTGCGGATAAATTACTTGAAATATCGGGGGTTGTTGTAGTGCCCGGAGTTGCATTTGACAAAAACGCAACAAGATATGTTAGAATGTCTGTAGTAGCTTCTGATAATGATTTAGAAGAAGTTATAAAGCGCATGAAAGAAGATGGATTTAGTTTTGACTAAGAATATAATTAAAATTGCAATATTACTATTTATTACTTGCACAAATCTGCTTATATCAGCAGATGCTGATGTTTTACCGTATTATATAAATTCCTTGAGAAGATACGGAATAGGGTATACGCAGGTTCAAAGCCCCGTTAATATCAGAAATGCGCCAAACGGAGATATAATTGAAACGCTTAACTTTGATTTTAAAACCGGTGAAACGACCTGTCTTGTAAACAATAAAAGATGTTCTCAGGATGAAGTTTTTTCTGTTTTTAAACAGGAAAAGAAGCTTGCTTTTCTTACAACGATGGATGAAGGTCAAAACCACAGTTATGTTTGTTTTAATCAAACCGAAGCTCCTATTTGCGGCTGGGTAGAAGAAAATTCAAATAATAAGTTTTACGGCTGGGTTGATTTTTTTGAATACTGGGGCAAAAAATACGGTATTTACCTTTTTAAGGATGTGCAAAAAACGGATAGGTTTTTATATTCCGCCCCCGTAAAACAAACAAATACAACGGGTGTTTTAGAATTTCCGAAATACATTGCTCCATGGCTTGTCAGAGGAAACTGGGTTCTTGTAAAGGTTCATGATTTTAACAATCAAATGAAAACAGGCTGGCTGAATTTCAGAGGAAACGACGGAAAACTGAGAGTTTTTGTTAAATTTTAATGTCTGCTGTATTGCTAATGTTCTTTGTTTATAATATGTTATGGTATAGCATAACATAATCGGGATAACAAAATGAATAGACAAGAACTGTTGAATTTATATGACTTAAATTTAGAAGAATTAATTTCATATGCGGAAAAAATAACAAGGAAAAATTTTAAAACCAAAGAAATAGAAGTTTGTTCGATTATTAGTGCAAAAACGGGAAAATGCCATGAAAACTGTAAATACTGTTCCCAAAGCACGCACAATAATGCTTCCGTTGATTGTCATCCGCTGCTTGAAATTGAAAAAGTTAAACAATCGGCGCTTAGAGCAAAAGAAAACGGTGCAACAAGGTTTTGTATTGTTACATCCGGCAGGAGTGTTTCCGATTATGATTTTAAGAAAATAATAAGTATGATAAAAGCCGTTTCATCTATAGACGGATTACATTGCTGCGCTTCTCTCGGACTGCTGAATGAGGAACAAATTAAACAAATAAAAAATGCGGGGGTTGAAAGATTTAATCATAATATAAATACTTCCGAAAACTATTATAACAAAATATGCACAACGCATAATTTTAAAGACAGAATAAATACCTTGAATTTGCTTGCAAAATACGGCATAGAAGCATGCACCGGCGTAATTTTAGGAATGGGAGAAACAAAAGAAGACAGAATTGATATGGCATTATCGCTTGCAAAATTAAATCCTAAAACCGTTCCGATAAATATTTTAAACCCGATAAAAGGCACAAAACTTGAAAATTATGAAGACAAAATAACGGAAGAAGAGTTTATAAGAACGATTTGTATTTTTAGAATTGCTATGCCGAAGGCAATTTTAAGGTATGCAGGCGGAAGAAAAACAAGATTATCAAAAGAAACTCAAAAACTCGGACTCAGAGCCGGAATTAACGGAATGCTTTCCGGAGATTATTTAACAACCGAAGGTGTTGAATTGTCCGAAGACAGGGAATTAATTGAAAACTATATTAAAAGTTAATTCCTAAAATATCGGAGGAGTCTGAATGTAATTTGCTTGAACATTCATATAATTAAAGTTTTCTTTCGGAAGAGAAGTAAATTTTTCTTCAGCTATATCAAGCATTACTTTTCCTAAATCAAATTCTTTATCTTCATAACAGACTGCATCTTTAAGCAATTCAAGACTTCTTTTATCGCAAACTATTTTTTTATTTTTAAAATCATTTAATTTATCTTTAAGATTATCTTTTGAAACTAATTCAATTTTATTTTTTGTACCGATATAATACATATCCCGCCTTGCATCCATAACAAGATAATCCGATTGATAAGCATTGAGAAGTATTTCTGCGGTATTAAGAGGTATTAACGGTTTATTTAATTCCCCCGCCATAACTTTTGAAACGGTTAAAGCAACTCTTATACCCGTAAAACTTCCGGGGCCGCAATTTACCGCAAGAGCATCAAAATCATTGAGTGTAAGAGAATATTTTAATATGGTATCTTTGATTTTTTTTATTAAATAAAGACTATGGTAATTTTCATCACTTTTTATAATTTCGGAATACTCCGCATTATTGCATTTGAATGCCATATATGAATTATTCAAAGCGGAACATATTGCTAAAATATTCATAAATTTTTAACCTCTTTTTCAAACTTTTCAAAGAAATTCCTATTTGATTTTTCATCGGATAAAAACTCGAACCATCTTATATCAAGGTTATTTTCATCGTATTCGACATATATTCTGAGCGAATCGGCAGGAATTTCATCATACGCAAATTCCGCCCATTCGATAAACGTTAAATATCCGGTTTTAGAATATTCTCTTAGCTCTGAAACTATTGATTTTAAACCTTTTTCTTCAAGGCGGTATAAATCAAAATGATAAACAGGAAATTTCGGAGTTTTGTATTCGTTTAAAATAACAAAACTCGGACTTGTAACCTTTTTATCAACTTTTAAAAATTCTAAAACATATCTTATAAACTGGGTTTTCCCCGCACCGATATCCCCCGTCAGGGTAACAAACAAGCCGTCATCGGGGATTGATAAATAAAAAGCTTTAGCCAGTTTTTTTGTATCTTCAAGCGAACAAGTTTTAATTCTCATAAAATAATTCTACATTAAACATTTGTAAATAAATGTAAACAATAAAGAAAAAAGCTAAAGGTTTGACTTATTCATGTCGATTATTAAGATGTAAGTTAGTTAGACAAATAAGGATGATAAAAATGGATTACGAAAGAGATTTAGAATTGTGTGAATACAACCCGATAAGCCTGGCTTATGAAAAAGAATTGAGAGCACTTGCTCAAGTTGTAAAAACCCCTGCGATGAGCTTTCTTCAAAGAATAATGAAAAAAATCATCGTATCGCATACGCTAAAAGCATAACAATACAAGCCTAATGCCGGATGTAGCAAAATCTGCCGACAGGAAGGGAACAATCAAATTAAAGGAGGGAAAATAAAAACCCTCCTTTGGAGTGTTAAAATAAGTTTATAAACTGCAAAAAAAATATTTGCAGTTTTTTTATGTTTTATTTATTATGTTTAAGCAGACTAAACTACAAGGCATGTATGTCCTTGCAAGTAGAAAGGAAAAAACAAATGACAATCAGCGATCCGATTGCAGACGCACTGACCAGAATCAGAAATGCAAATTTAGTTAAACATGAGTCAGTTTCTATGCCTGCATCAAATCTTAAAGTTGAACTTATTAAAGTTCTGAAAAACGAAGGCTATGTTGATAGCTACACTGTTGAAGAAAAAGACGGTTTCAAAGAAATTAACGTGACTTTGAAGTACGCCAACGGTCAAAGTGTTATCACAGGTCTTCAAAGAGTATCAAAACCGGGTTTAAGAGTTTATTCCAAAGCTAAAAACATGCCGAGAGTATTTGACGGTATGGGTATTGCGGTTATTTCAACCTCAAAAGGTTTAATGACCGAAAAAGAAGCTCGCGCAAATAAACTTGGCGGCGAAGTACTCTGCTACGTATGGTAATCCCGAACCAAAGTGAGGGCAAAGGTGTGTGAAGTGCGAAAGCGGTTGCGAAGAGCAAGCGCAGAGCACGAAACCGTACCACAGCGACGTGGGACGAAGTCCCTCAGGAGCAAATCCCGAACCAAAGTGAGGGCAAAGGTGGAAAGCGAAGCCGGTGCGAAACCAAATCGATGAGTATACCATACAAAAATTGGGTTAAATCGTAAGAATACGATGCGTTCCCGCTTGATAGTAAAATAAAGCAAAAGGAGAAAAATATGTCCAGAATTGGAAAATTACCAATCGCAATACCTGATGGTGTTGAAGTGAAAATCGAAGGTAATGTATTAACTGCCAAGGGCTCAAAAGGTACCGAAACAGTTACCATTCCTCACGAAATTGAAGTAAAAGTTGAAAATGCCGAAGTTATTGTTTCAAGAAAGGCAGAAGACAGAAAATCAAGAAGTCTTCACGGCTTATTCAGAACGCTTATTTCTAATGCCGTAAACGGTGTTAAAACACCTTTTGAAAAGAAACTTGAAATTGTCGGCGTTGGTTATCGTGCTGCAATGCAAGGTAAAGCAATAAATCTTGCGTTGGGTTATTCGCACCCTGTTATTATTGAACCGCCGGAAGGAATTACAATTTCTGTTGAAGCAAATACAAAAATTACCGTTTCTGGTTCAAATAAGCAATCAGTAGGCGATGTTGCAGCTTTAATTCGTTCAAAAAGACCTCCTGAAGTATACAAAGGAAAAGGTATTAAGTACGAAGGCGAATACATAGCTCGTAAAGCAGGTAAAGCCGGCAAGAAATAATCCCGAACCAAAGTGAGGGCAAAGGTGGAAAGCGAAGCCGGTGCGAAACCAAATCGATGAGATTTGGTTGAAGCAGTCGATGACCGCCGTTTCAAATCTTTGATTTGAC
>CADBOZ010000139.1 GCA_902796515.1 uncultured bacterium
GAACCCGACACCAATATAAGCGAAGAAGCAATATTAAAAAAGCTTGAACAATACAAGCTGATTGATGAAATTTTTTTGGACAGTATAAGTTTGACTTTATAAAAAATATTATTAAATTGATAAAAAATCGGCAGAATATATTATAGAATTTATTCCCTTAATTTTATAAACTATAGTATGAGGTAATTATGTCATATAAAAACGACCACGCTTTAACAATTGCAAATAAATACGGTGCTGCAAGCTCAGCGGCTAAGGCTGAATTATACGAAACCTACGACAGATTAAGGGATTTGACCGTTTCGGGTTCAACTTCTACGGGCTCGGGTTTCGGAAGTGCAGGCGGTTTTTTATGGCAGCTGGCTAATTTGTTTTCGCCTTCTGCTTTTATGCCGACTCTTGGCGGACATCAATCAATGAATATTCCGGGTACTTCATACTGGTCGCCGAATTATTCCACAGGTTCATACCTTGATTCCGCTACAAATGCATTCGGTGTTTCAAATTTATCCAGCTATTCGGGATTTCCGTCAGGTGCTGCCGGTATAACTCTCGGCTTCGGGTCTGAAGGTGCGCCGACGGGCGGTGCTGCGGGAATGGCTACGGGATATGCTATACCTGCCGCAGGAATTGCCGCAATGAATACAGCTTCATATGCCGCAGGAAGCGGAGCGGGATTTGGCTTTGGACATAATCTTGTACTTCCTCTTGCAGGTCTTGTATCAGGATGGGGCGGAATTTTACAGGCTATTGCTCCTTATGCCGGAAACTTCGGACTCCCTGCAATTGTTGCGGGTAATTTAATGCAAGGTACAAGCTCGGCAGCACTTGCCGCATATCAAAATATTACGGGTAATATTACGAATAATGCCGATGTTATTCTGGAAGATAAAATCAGAAATATAGAAACGATTTGTAAAATGCTTGATACACAGGCGGATATCGTAAGAAAAACGCTTAAAAGCGGTATGGATGCTGATTCTAAATTAGCGGATGACCTGTAATTTATAGCGTTTATTAATATATTTGGTTGATTTTTTTGACTTAGTTCAAATTTTCATTAAATAATTCAAAAGATTATGTCGTGAAAAAATATAGGAAACTATGTTTTGAAGAATTATTATGCCTTTTCACTACAAATTACAAAAAATTCTTGAAATAAGAATAAGAAAAAAAGAAGAACAGCTTCAAGAGGTTATAAAAGCACAAGAAGAGGTAAACAGAATTGAATATTTGATAATTAAAAACAGAGAAGAAATTGATAATTTGTCAAAACAGATGAGAACTGCCGACCCTATGATGTATGAACAATATGATAAATTTATCAAGCACCTCTGGGAAGAAGACGAAAAACTTCAACAGCAAAAACTCGAAGCAATTGAAAACCTGAATAAAGAAAAAGAACTCTTAAGATTAAGAGAACAAGAAGTCAACGTACTTGATAAACATAAAGAACATAAACAAGAAGAATATATACAGGAGCAAAAAGCAAGAGAGCTAAAAGAATTGAATGAAATCGGTTCCCAAAAACACTTCCTGAAACAATCAGCACAAAGAGAAGAACAGGAACTTTCGGAAAACAAATAACATGGAAATAAATTCAGTAATAAAAAATGAATATAGCGGAAAAAATACCGAAGTAAATCTTCGGGAAACTTTTGAATCCGAAAAATATATATCAATAAAACCTGAATCTTCGGGATTTTTCGATATTAAATTAAAAATTAAAGAAATTATCGAAAATATAATAAGTCCGAAAGAACAAAATCTGAAGGATGAATTAAACGAGATGTTTTTGGATTTGGATTTCGGCTCGGAATTCAATATAAATGCCGATAAAATAGGCGTGCAGGATGCGATATTTTTTGTTAATCTTTTAAATCAAAATAATATTATAAACTATAGTGTCGATAACAATGAAATAAAAATCTCAACAGATAGCGGAAAAACAATTGAAGTAACAAATTCGCTTCTTAAAATGCTGGAAACATCCGTAAATACAAAAAAACCTATAAGATTGGATTTTGATAAAGATGTTACTGTTATATTGAAGCTTGATAAAGAAGGAAAAATTCAGGCACATTTTATCCCCGGAACAAGTGAAGTTGAATCATATTTAAAAAACAACTTACACTGTCTGAAACAAAGATTTGATGATGAAAATATAAACTATTCACAGCTGGGTTACTCAAAATATAAAGACGAAAATAATTCACGAAAGAAAAGGAGCAATAAATAATGAGAGATGCCTTTATTAATGCAATGAATACGCAAAAAACCACATCGGAATGGATGAATGCGATATCGGAAAACCTTGTTAATTTATATACTCCGGGATATCGTGAAAATCAGGTTACTTTTAAAACTTATCTTGATAATGCCCTTCCTGACAGGGTCTTAAAAAATACGGGACAAGGCAAGGCAATCCCCGGTACTTCAACCGAAAATGTTTACCTTGAAGGGAACGGATATTTTGTTTTAAGAAATGAAGAAGGAAGAATAGCATACACACGCCTCGGCGAATTTAAGTTTGACGGAGAAGGTGTGTATAAGGCTGCCGACGGCTCAAAAGTTCAGGGGTATATCCTGAACGATAAGGGAGAAATAATGTCCGGAACAAAATCCGTATCGAATGCGGAATATGAAAGCACAATAGCGGAAGGCGGAGCGCTGGCTATTCCGACAACGGAAATAAAACTCTGGATTGACCCCGATAACGGAAAATTTTTGGGAAAATATGATGAATATGAAATAAAAGGCGACGGTGTGTTATACGGAAAATCGAACAACGGTAAAGACTCTACACCGTTATATAAACTTGCCCTTATGAACTTTCATAATCCGCAGGAGCTTTTTGAATATAAACAGGGGCAATTTCTGGAAACTGAATACTCCGGAAAACCCGTAATCGGTAAAGGTGAAGTAAGAAGCGGAGTAATAGAGTTATCAAACATTGATTTTAAAGCAAATGCCACATACTGGCAGCAGTGCAATATTACGATGAATTTATCTCAAAGTATTATAAAAACCTATAAACAGCTGCTTCAATCAGCAATGGATTTATTAAGCTAACATATGAAAAAAACAGCATCTTATCTCGGAATATTATTTATTCTCTGTTTTCTTTTAACAGGGTTTTCATACGCTGAAGAAAACGGTATAAACCCGCAAAATCAAACACTCTCCAAAAAAGAACTAAAAAAACAGAAAAAACTTCAAAAGCAATTTAATAAAAAGAAAAAAGATAAAGATATAAATATAGAAGACATGAAAGGGTATTACGGCGAATTACCCGATATTTCGGGTGATTTTAGCTATAAACAGCAAACATCCAATACCGTAAAAAATACCGCAAAAATTCCCGATGATGAAGATTTGGAAAGTTCAAACCTAAAACACGCTCCGACAGAGGATGCGCTGTTTCTTGATATGATTGTTAAAAAAGAAAAATCTTCAAATTATCTAAATGATATTCAAAGAACAAAATTCGCTCTTACAAGCTTAAAAAAATGCATCGAAGAAAACGGAAATATACAGCGTTTCAACGGATGTGTCAATATGATAGATTTATATACAAAAAACCTGAAAACAAAATATGAAAATAAATCGGAGTCTTTAAAAGAAAGCTATATTGATATTTTATCAACAAACTATCATGCTAAAGTGCTCGGTAATTTAATGTATAATGCAAACTATTATTCTCAATACGTTCCGACAACAACGGGGGAATACAGCAAGCAAAATATAGATAATGAAAAAGAAAAGCTCTTAAACAGAATCAATAAAACTTTGTTCTTAATTAATCAGGAAAATTAATAAACTACACCGTTTTCATTTAAGCCCAGAATAAATACGTCTTTTCCGATAGTATTTTCATATCTTGCCGTATCGTAAATTTTTATCCAAACTCTTCCCCAGCATTTTCCTTTGCCGGAGATAGGACCTTCAACATCCGGTCTGTAATAATCGGGACAATTCGAGATTGAATTATAAACTTCAAAACCTATATAAACATCTCCTGATATTTTTCCGCCTTTTATAGTGTTAACGCTGCATTGAGAGGTGTAATCACAGAAATTTAAAGGCTGCTCAACAAATTTTATATATTTTGCATACAACGATAAAACATCGCTTGCCGTTGCAGAGGTATTGGAAGTATTTACAAGAGTATATTCCCAGCTTCCTGCCGTATTCATCATAAAAACTTTCATCGGGCATTGTGTTGTTTCCATTTCTCTTATTTTTTGAGAAGCTTCATCAACAAGCGCAATGGCTTTTGCCGCTTTTGCTTTTTCAATATCGCTATATGCTTGACTATCCGATATATTTAGAGCATGCATCATTGATACCGCAATAATTCCGATAATTACAACAGATAATGTTACTTCAATTAAAGTAAAGGCTGATTTTTTCATAATTAATTCCGTTTACTTTAATTATATTTTCTTTTAAGGTAAATTACAAAAATCTTAATAATTTTTTATGGCGGTTGTGATATTTTTTAGTTCCTCGGAAGCTATCGAAGTACTTACTCGCTTTCTTGACGAAAGCTCGTTTACGCACCGGCTTCGCATGCTAAACTCACTTGACTCGGGTACGGTTTCGCATCAGCCCGCCAAACTCATCGTTTGCCGTGCAGATGCATCCACACACCTTTGCCC
>CADBOZ010000140.1 GCA_902796515.1 uncultured bacterium
ATATAATAAGAATTGAAGTTAAATTTAACATAAATGTATTATAATAAATTATAGTAAAATACTCTATACGCAAAGCGGATTATTTAAGGGCTAAAATGAATTTTAACAAAGCAATCACCTGGTCGGGAAAAATATACAAAATACTGCAAAAGCTCAATCTTGACGGTTTGATTTCTTTGGATGCTTTTATTGATGCGAATTTTCCCGAAATAACATCAAGATTGCAAACCTATGCTTCAAATTCAAAAATAGCCGTATGTTCTACAAACGGAAAGAAAACCACCGTAAATCTTTTAAATCAAATTCTAAGCGCGAATAATCAGACATTTATAACAAATGTTACTGAAAATGCCGAAGCACTGCCTGTTTTGACATCAATAATTCTCGGATTATCGGAAGGCGGATTGTTTGATGAAAATAAGATGAAAGATTTTTATACAATGGCGCTTGATGAATATGAAATTGCCGGCTATTTTAATTCAATGAAATTTGATTATCTGCTTTTAAATAATCTGTTTTATGACCAGAAAAGCTATCTTAATCTTGAAGAAAAAAGAAAAAAAATTCAGGATGCAATTGTTTTAAATTCAAACTGTAACTTGATTATAAATGCTGATGAACCTGTTTTTCATAAAATTGACGATATAAAAAGCGATTTATTTGCCGGAAAAAAGCTGAGTAAGTTGTATTTTGGTTTTAATAATATAGAAATAGCAGACGACGAAAGCTTAATTCAGGAAAATGACGTTGCACATTGTCCTGTTTGCGGATGTAAACTGGATTATATAAAAAGATTTTATTCGCATATAGGTCAATACGACTGCGAATGCGGTTTTAAGCGTCCGAAACTTGATATATCGGCAGATGTAAAAATTTTCAGTAATTATTCATTCTTGAATGTATATTTCAAAGAAAATAAATATGTTTTTAAACTCCCTCTCGGAGGAGTTTATAATGCATATAATGCCCTCGGAGCTATTTCTCTTGCTATTGCTCTTAATATAGAAAGAAAAACAATTGCAAATGCGTTTGAAAATTATACCGGAATAACCGCAAGAGATGAAATAATAAGGCGCAGGGGAAAAGATATTAAATTAAAATCGGTAAAAAACCCCGTTTCGTTATCGGAAGCATTAAGGGAACTACTCTTTGAAAAAAGGACAAAAGTTGTATTATGTTTGAATGATAAACCCGAAGACGGCATTGATACAAGTTGGATTTGGAATTCAAATTTTAATTCTCTTTCGGGTTTTGAAAATAAAATATACGTTTGCGGTACAAGATGCGACGATATGGCATTAAGATTAAAATATGCGGGAGTAAACCCATGCCTTATTATTGTCGATAACTCTATATCAAATTCCGTTAAATGTTGTTTTTATGAATTGGAAAAACATGAAAATATGATTGTTTTTTCCGTACCGTCTGCCGTTAAAGAGATTAAAGAAATTTTAGATAAATAGACAGAAAATATTGCAATAATCCTAAAAAAAGGTATAATAATTAATAATAATCAACTATTCTTAAGCGGTTTTAATCCCTTTGATAGTCTGATAGTAACATTAATAAATTAAGGAGAGAAAAAGATGTATCAGGATCAAACTCTGGTTTGTGAAGATTGCGGTAAGGAATTTATCTTTACTGCCGGAGAACAGGAATTTTATGCTGAAAAGGGATTATCCAACACTCCAAAGAGATGTCCGGATTGTCGTAAATTACGCAGACAGAAATCCAGAAAAAAGATGTACAGTGCGGTATGTTCCGCATGTGGAGCAGAAACAAAAGTTCCGTTTAAACCAAAAGAAGGTAAAGAAGTCTTCTGTAAAGAATGCTATAAAAAAAGACAGGAAGAAGAATCAGTTTAAAAAAAACGGGCTTAAGCCCGTTTTTTTATTTAACCTTTTAATTCTACGCTTGTTTTTGTTTGTCAATCATGCCTTGAATTTTGCCGATTAATTCTTCGCCTTTTTGTGCCATATCTGATTTTAAAGTTTCGGCTTTTTCCTGAATTTCTTTAACTGTTTCAGAAGCTTTGTCATAAGCTTTCTTTGAAGCTTCTTTAATTTGTTCTCTTGTTTCTTCACCGGATTGCGGTGCTAATAAAATTCCTGCAACAGCACCTACGATACCGCCTACAACAAATCCTGCAATAAATTTTCCTGCTGACATATATTTTCCTTTCTTTACTTTTTAAACAATCCTAGACCGAAAGATATACCTTTTAATATACCCCCCGTAAAACTTTTTAATTTTCCGCCGAGTAATGTCGTTGCCCCGAGCAGCGTTGCAACACCTGTTTTTGCATCTTTAAATTTTTCATCAGCGGAATTAGCAATCGAATTGATTGACGTTGCAGCCTCTTTAAGCTCTTTTAAAGTCGGCTCAATTTCTTTTTGTACGCTCAGTGTTATTGTGTTTGCATTATCGGATAATGTACGAACACTTTTTGCTAATTTGCAGATATAACATGACAGTACAATTAAACATACCGTGCTAACAACTAAAAACAATGATAAACTTATGTATACACTTAACATTTTTACCTACATTTCATCAACATTTGTTTCGTTATTTTTGGCTTTTGCAAGCTGACGGGCTTTTAAATACTCGTTAAAATTCTTATACGCATCTTCTATCTTGTCTTTTGAAGATTTAATCGCATCAAGCGCCTGTTCTTTTGCTTTGATAACTTCAGGAGAGTATTTTTCATAAATATTTTCAACAGCTTCCTTTAGTTCCTTTCTCGATTCTTCACCCGATTTTGGGGCAAAAAGAACGCCGGCAATAACCCCGCCTACCATTCCCGCCAGTATGCCTATTGCAAAACCGAAAGAATCATCATTGTTTTTACACATATTTTCTCCTTTTTCACTTGTAGATGATTATAACATTTTTTTAAATAACTTTAAAGTAGTAAAAAGTTTAGATGATAATTTGATAAAAAGTGCTTGATTTAAAAAATATATTTGTTATAATTATTGAGTGCCTTAATTATGGCGCATCTTTAAAAGTTATGATATTTGGAAACGTGTGTTTGTAGTTAATAAAATATCAGTCAACGCAAAAATACTCGGTAATTTTGAAATGATTGCAAAAACGGAATTATTGAGAATGACAATTAAATAACTTAAAAACGCTAATTAATCCTCAGTAGCTCGCAAGCGAAGTGAAACGAAGCGGTTATGAAAACC
>CADBOZ010000141.1 GCA_902796515.1 uncultured bacterium
ACGGGCCTGTGGCGCAGCGGTAGCGCAGGGGACTCATAATCCCTTGGTCGTGGGTTCGAATCCCTCCGGGCCCAAACTTTACTCCCACTACAGGGAGTTTTTTAATATCATAAAAATATTTTAAAACACATCAAGCTATATGATTAAAGAAGCACAACTTAATGTCTGAATTCAATCCGGAAAAATTATATAAAAAGGTAAAAAACAAAGATATACTTATATACGGAGCGGGAATTTATGCCGATAAATTCTTTCAGACTGTTAATTTAGAAAATTTAAATATAGTCGGAATTGTTGATAAAAAATTTACAAATAAAAAGAACTTAAAATTCCGCAATTTTTCCACTTATTCCCCCGAAAAAATAAATAATTTGAACTACGATATTCTTCTTGTGCTGTTACAGGAACCCGAATACATATCGGATATTATAAAATTCGCAAAAGACAGTGGAAAAGATATAATAATAGCCACAAAGGATTTAGTACAACCTTTTTGTAAAAACAACAAAATAATCCTGATTGAAAACGGTACGGAAAAATATGTATCCGAACAGGATTTGCCGGCAGGTATTAATATACACTACACAGATACATGCAAAAACAATACGGTTAAAATAGAATTACCTCAAAACCACAGTAAAATTACAATTAATTTCCAAAATGTAACAAACTGCCTTTTTGATATAAAAACCACAAAATATTGCATAGGTAACTTATTTGTTCATTTCGGGGAATCCTCAGATATGAAAATAAAAATCGGTAAGGATGTAAGTATAATTTCAGCTAAAATATTCACAAATCAAGGCTTTAGCGAAATTAAAATCGGGGAAGATTGTATGTTTGCAAGCAATGTTAAGATTTTAGGCGGCGACGGACATCAAATATGCGACATTAATACAGGTGAAGTTATTAATGCATACCCCGGCAAATGCTATATAGGAAACCACGTTTGGCTTGGAGATGAATCAAGAATTATGAAAAAAGCTGAAATCCAAGACGGATCTGTCGTCGGAGCAAATTCTGTTGTTACGAAAAAATTCAACGAGCCGAATATAATTATTGCGGGAAATCCGGCTAAAATCATAAGACGCAATATTCTATGGAAACGCGATATTGTAACAACTTTAAATTAAAACTGATTTTTCCGAAAATAAACCCCAAATTCTTTATAAATTTGGGGTTTATTTTAAAAATTAAATTAATTAATCTATCTTTCAATCGGAATAACTAACTCTTGACCAATGCTCAACGAAGCAGGGTTTTTAATATTATTCAAAGTCTGAATTTCTTTAATTTTAGCTTCGTTGTATCTGCCGTAAAATCTTATTGCAATTCCGTTTAAAGTATCGCCTTTTTTAACGATATATTTTTCTTCGCTTGCAGTTGTTTCAATTGCAGGTTTAGCAGAGATTGTATCGCCTATAACAGCAACGTCGGGGGTTGATTTTTCAGCTCTCGGAGCAATTGTAGCAAGAGAAACAATTAAAAATATACAGCTCATAAACAAAACGCCTGCAACAAAACCAACGGTAAGATAAACTGCCGGAGTTTTTTGCTGTGAGGGTTTTGCCACGTTGTGAACTTTTTGCATTCCTCTTTGAACGCCGCCCCATAATAAATCAAGTTCTTTTGCTTTTGCTGTTTTGTAATACTGGTTTAATTGAGCTCTGGTTGTTTGCTTTTTGTCAGCATTAGTAAGACTTGCAAGCACACCCATTTTCTCTCTCGTTAAACCCGATCTGTGTAATGTAGAACCTTTCATTGTGTCACCTTTAATAATAGTCTTAAAAACATGTTATAAAGGGTAGGATGTAATGTCAAGCATGAAGATATTTGTGTAAAGTTTTGTTAAATTATTGAATATCATATAAGGCATGGACTGTTTTATGGGCACAATCAAGAATTGAGTCAAGCAAATCTTTATTTTTTTCCGTATTAAATTTTCCTTTTCTGAGGTATTTGACAAATTCATCTTTCCACATTTCAAATACTTCATCCGTAGACATATTTAAAATATTTCCGATTTTTCTCAATTCGTAAAAATCAATTCCTATCGGATGAGCCCCTCTTAAAATATCAACGATTTCCAATCTTTTTTTTGTTTCAAACTTTTTTATAAAATCCAAAGCCGAAAGATTATTTTCTTTTATTAAATCTTTTAAATTAAGCAGATTTTTTTCAAAACTTACCACTTCGGAAGGTATTTGATACTCCGTAAATTCTTCAGGATTAATATCCATAACGGTTGCAATTCGTTCAAGCGTTGTTGAACGCGTCGAAAAAGGAACGTTTTCGTCAATCAAATTATAGACATAAGACAATGTTACGCCTATCATTTTTGCAAAGTCTTTTTTATGCAAATTGTTTTTTTCCAGAAATTCCTTAACAAAAACCGAACTCTTCTTTAAAGCAGTATTATTCATAATATTGATTTTACTCCGTCTTGTATGTTATCTTACAAATAACCTTTTTTGTTTATTTTTTAATTACCGATAAAGATAAATATCTTTGATTAATTCAAATTTAAATTAAAAGGATAATAAAAACCGAAATAAAAAGAATAAAAAATTATGAAAGCAATAATAGGACTCGGAAATCCCGAAATAAAATATAAAAACACAAGACACAATACGGGATTTTTAATAATGGATGAGATTTTAAGGGCAAACAATGCGGTTTTGTCGGATAAATTTAATTCTTTTTTTGCTAAATGCGGCGATATCTTATATCTTTTACCTAAAACATACATGAATTTATCGGGTAATGCGGTTTTAGAAATGATGAATTTCTATAAGCTTACGAACAGAGATATTCTTGTAATATATGACGATGCCACTATTGAATTCGGAACATTCAGACTGAGGAAAGACGGTTCATTCGGCGGTCATAACGGAATTAAATCAATAATCAACAGACTGGGAACCGATAATTTTGACAGATTAAAAGTCGGAGTCGGGCCTGTTCCGGCAAATATTCCGATTGACAGCTTTGTACTTTCCGATTTTACAAAAGAAGAAATGACGGCTATTCAAAAAATGGCAAAAATTGCAAACGATGTCGTAAATAATTGGCTGAAAGAAGGTATTGAAAAAACACAGTGTAAATACAACGGCAAAATTATATAAATTTCACACCTTGTTTCCAATTTATTTTGTTTATTCTATAATTAACATATAATATCAATTTTTATTTAGGAGAGGACACACAATGGAATTAACCTATAAGAAACAAAGTTGTACGGAAGTTAACGAAAAGAACATTGGTGAAACTACCACGTTAGCAGGCTGGGCATCTACAATCAGAGATTTAGGCGGAATTATCTTTGTTGAATTAAGAGATAAAACAGGACTTTTTCAACTTGTAGCAGACCCTAAGATAAATCCGGAAGTACATAAAGTTCTGTCCAAAATAAAACCGGAATATGTTATACAGGTTGAAGGAAAAATCTCCAAAAGACCCGATGACACAATAAATGACAAACTAAAAACCGGAACAATAGAAATGTATCCCGACAAGGTTAATATATTATCATCCGCACAAACATTACCTTTTGTACTGGATGACGACAATGTATCGGAAGATGTACGTCTTAAATATCGTTATTTGGATTTAAGACGCGAAAAGATGGTTAATAACTTTAAACTTCGCCATAAAATTGTAACCGCTATCAGAAACTATTTAAACGGACTGGATTTTATGGAAGTTGAAACACCTATTTTAATAAAGGCAACTCCCGAAGGCGCAAGAGATTATCTTGTTCCGTCACGTATCCATGACGGAAAATTCTATGCACTTCCTCAATCACCTCAAATTTTCAAACAATTGTTAATGGTTTCAGGTTTTGAAAAATATTATCAGATAGCAAAATGCTTCAGGGATGAAGATTTAAGAGCGGACAGACAACCCGAATTTACGCAGGTTGATATGGAAATGTCTTTTGTAACTCAGGATGATGTTATTAAAATGACCGAAGGTCTTATTGAAAAGGCCTTTGAAGCTGCAGGGGTTGAAGTTAAAGCGCCTTTCAGAAGAATAACCTATAAAGAAGCAATGGACAGATTTGGTTCCGATAAACCCGATACACGTTTCGGACTTGAATTGTTTGATGTAACGGATATTATGCTCTCATCAACTTTTGAGGCATTTAAGGCTGTAATTAATCAGGGCGGAACGGTAAGAGCAATTAAAATCCCCGGAATTGCAGGCTATTCAAGAAAAGAAATGGATGATATAAGAAATCTTGCTATATCATACGGCGCTAAAGGGTTAGCGTGGATAACCTACATGGAAGACGGAACGGTTAAATCCCCCGTATTGAAGTTCTTAAACGAAGACCAGATAAAAGAAATTCAAACAAGAGCGGAGGCAGATAAAGGTGATATAGTATTCTTTGTTGCCGATTATCCGCAAATCGTTTTTGATGTTCTCGGAAGATTCAGATTATATTTCGGCGATAAACTCGGAATGATTGATAAATCCAAACATGATTTATTATGGGTTGTTGATTTCCCGCTATTTGAATACAGTTTTGAAGATAACGCTTATAAATCAATGCACCATCCTTTCACAATGCCCGCAAAAGAAGACCTTGATAAACTTGAAAGTGACAAAGGTAACGTTAAATCGATAGCTTACGATATTATATATAACGGAAACGAGCTTGGCGGCGGTTCAATAAGAATTCATGATGCCGAAATACAAAGAAAAGTATTTAATGCTCTGGGCTTAACCGAAGAAGACATTAAAGAAAAATTTGAATTTATGATTGATGCGTTCAAATACGGAACACCTCCGCATGGCGGTCTGGCTATCGGATTAGACAGACTTGTTGCACTTTTATTAAGAGCAAATTCAATCAGAGAAGTTATAGCATTCCCGAAAAATTCGGCAGCTAAAGACTTAATGACAAATGCTCCTTCAAGTGCCAGCGAAGAGCAACTTAGAGAACTGCATTTAAAACTTAGAAATCTTCCTAAAATTAACTAAAGGATAATTCTTTGATAAACAACAAAAAAATAATTATAGTATTGCCTGCGTATAATGCGCAGGCAACTTTAAAAGAAACATTTGACAGAATACCGAAAAATTTCGCGGATGAAATTATTCTTGTTGACGATTTTTCATCCGATGACACCGTAAAAATATCAAAAGAACTCGGAATTAAGACTGTTTGCCATAATAAAAACCTCGGATACGGGGCAAACCAAAAAACTTGCTATACGGAAGCATTGAAAAACGGAGCGGATGTTATTATCATGCTTCATCCTGACGGTCAATACAAGCCGGAATTATCAATTGAGCTTGCAAATAAAATAGTGCTTGATGATTATGATTGTGTTCTGGCATCAAGATTTCTGAATAATTCCGCAAAATTCAGCAAAATGCCAAAATATAAATATATTGCAAACAGATTTTTAACAAAATTACAAAATTTAATTTTTGGCAAAAATTTATCTGAATATCATACGGGTTACAGAGCTTTTTCCAAAAGAGCGCTTGAAACGGTTAATTTTAAAAATTACAGCAATAATTTTGTATTTGATAATGAGATTTTATCGGATATTATCGGGCATAATTTAAAAATAGGGGAAATTCCATGTCCTTGCATTTATGAGAATGTTTCAAGTTCTATTAATTTGAAAAATTCCGTTATATATGGCTTAGGGGTATTGGGTGTCAGTATTAAATATATTATTAAGCATTTAAATAAGCAGGAAATTAAATAACTCCCTGCTTATTTACATATGTTTTATTTGATTTTATTATTATGCGTTTCTTGAAGCTTCTATTCTTTTAATTGTTTCATCTTTTCCCAAAAGCTCAAGTATTGCAACCATATCAGCCCCTCTTGTTCTTCCCGTAACGGCAGCTCTGATTGCCCACATTGTTTCTTTTGGTTTATAGCCCTTTACTTCTTTAAAACGAGCTCTGAAATCCGCAAGCTTTTCATGAAGCTCTTCGGAATTATTAAAATCATATGTTTGAACTTCTTTAGAAAATTCATTCAAAACATCTTTTGAAAGTTCACTGTTTAACAATTCCTTAACTTCCGCATAATCAGGTTTTTCAAAGAAATATTGAGTGTCATAAACAAGATCCTTTAAAAGCGTAATAGGTTCTCTTGTAATTTCTATAATTTTTTCAAGCTGGCTTCTTGTGTATTTATTCAGGTCATACATATTTAAAAACGGTAAGGCTAAATCCGTTAATTTTGCCAAATCCATTTTATTTATATATTGTCCGTTCATCCATTTTAATTTGTCGTATTCGAATATTGAATTTGAAGAAGATATTTCACCTATTCTGAAATCTTCGGCAATTTTATCAACCGGCTTAATTTCTTCACCGTCCGACGGAGCCCAGCCCAACAAAGCAACGAAATTAATCAAAGCTTCGGTTAAATAGCCTTCCTTAACAAAGTCTGAAACTGCTGTTGCACCGTGACGTTTTGATAATTTGCTTCTGTCGGGTGCCAATATCATACCCAAATGTCCGAATTTAGGAACTTCAAATCCCAGAGCTTCAAAAATAAGTATTTGTTTATAGGTATTTGATATATGGTCTTCACCTCTGATAACATGCGAGATTTTCATTAAGGCATCATCAATAACAACTGCAAAATTATATGTCGGTGAACCGTTTGATTTCATAATTACAAAATCGCCAATCAAATTTGTATCAACATGAAGTTTTCCTTTTACAAGGTCGTCGAATTCCAATATTGAATTGCTGTGAAAAGCTTTTTGAGCTTTTGCTATATTAAATCTTATCGCAGGTTTTCTGCCTTCTTTTCTTAGTTTTTCTTTTTCTTCTTCTGTTAAATTTTCGCATTTTTTAGAATAAACATAAGCTTGTTTGTTTTTTGTTGCAAGTTCTTTTTCCGCTTCAAGCTCCTCCGGAGTGCAAAAACATTCATAAGCAAAACCCTTGTCAAGAAGCTCTTGAACATACTTCGGATATATGTCAAATCTTTGAGATTGAGTATAAGGCCCGTATTCTCCGCCAACATCCGGCCCTTCATCCCAGTTTAAGCCCAGTGCTTTTAAGCTGTCAAAAATGTTATCCACATATTCTTGTGAAGTTCTTTCAGCATCCGTATCTTCAATTCTTAATACAAATTTTCCGTTATTTTTCTTTGCAAAAAGAAAATTAAACAGTGCTGTTCTCGCTGTTCCGATGTGCAAATTTCCGGACGGAGAGGGAGCAATTCTTACTCTGACATTTTCACTAATCATATTATTTATCCTCTTAATATTTTCTCTTTTTATTAAATATTACAACAAAAATAGGAATGTGTAATTTAATAATTATATTTTTATGTGGGTAAAGGTATTTATTTTATTAAAATTTCTATTTTAAGATTAGCTTTGAAATTTAATTACGGTTAAAATCTTTAGAGAATTTCTCAATTTTCTCTTTTTGTCGCTCAAACGCCGCAATGCAAAAAGAGAAAATTGAGGAAAAGAGAAAAACTTCGGCTCAAATTATTATTAGTTCTCAAACACCGCAGTTTAAATAAAGTTCAAAGAATTAATGTCGAAATTTATTAAAGCTAATCCCGATTATTAATTTGTACACATATGCTAATATCGAATAAATAATAAATTTCTCCTAATTCTTTGTTTTGTACTTTTATTTAAACTGCTTATTGCAATATTAATATGAAATAAATAAATACTTTTATTAAGACAAAAACTTAAAATTACTTTTATGTTATTATCATTATATGGAAAAGAAATTAAAAATCGGAATAATCGGACTCGGTACGGTAGGACAGGGAGTTGTTAAGGTTCTGTCAAAGTTTAGCAACCTTGAAATTGTTGCCGCTGCCGTTAAAAACACATCTAAAAAAAGGGATGTCGAAGTTCCCTATATAACTTCGGATGCATATGAAATAGCAAACAATCCCGATATCAACATTGTTGTTGAAGTTGCAGGCGGATGCGGGGTTTTGGATGTCTTAAAAACGGCAATTCAAAACAAAAAGCATATTGTTACCGCAAATAAAGAGCTACTAGCCCGTCATGGAGCAGAATTGTTTGACTTAGCAAGAGAGAACAACACCGTCATATTATACGAAGCTGCCGTTGCAGGCGGTATCCCGATAATATTACCCATAAAAACAAGCTTAAAAGCGAATAATTTCACATCCGTTGCGGGGATTTTGAACGGAACAACAAACTATATCCTGACAAAAATGGAAGAAGAAAATCTTTCATATGAAGATTGTCTTAAAAAAGCTCAGGAATTAGGATATGCCGAAACAGACCCGACAGGCGATGTTGAAGGATACGACGCTATGTATAAAATAGCAATTCTTGCAAACATCGTATTTAACAAGAGAATTTCCGTTGATAAAATCTACAGAGAAGGTATAACAAGAATTACCGCTCTTGATATGCAAATAGCCGACGAAATGGGTTATAAAATAAAGCTTATCGCACAGGCTAAAAAATATAATAAAAAACAGGACGATAATACGCTCGATATAAGAGTTCATCCGATGCTTGTTTCAAAAACAAATTCAATATCGGATATTAAAAACGCAACAAATGCGGTTTTATTAAACGGCTTTCCCGTTGACAGGGTTATGTTCGCAGGGCCCGGAGCGGGAGAATTTCCGACATCAAGCTCGGTTGTGGGAGATATTCTGTCCATAAAAGCCGAAATCAATTCCGACAACATTCTTCCGATGACAGTTTGTTATCACAAAGAATATGCAAACCAGATAAGCATTGATGAAACGGTTAATTGCTATTATCTTAGAATAACAGCGTCAAACCACCCCGGTACAATCGGAAAAATCGGAACTCTGTGCGGAAACTTCGGGATAAATCTTTCATTTATCATACAAAGAGGTATCAATTCGGACGGCAGAGCAACAATAATCGTTTTAACCGAAGAATGTTACGAAAAAGACGTTAATTCAATGATTGCCGAACTTGAAAGCACCGGAGAAGTTAAAATTGAAAATAAAATAAGGGTTATGTAAATTATGTATAAAGGTTTAATTGATAAATACCGTGAATTTTTACCGGTAAGCGAAAAGACTCCGGTTATATCGCTTTGTGAAGGCAATACCCCTTTGATTAAAGCGGACAATTTAGCCCGTAAAATCGGCTTAAAAATTAATTTATACTTAAAATACGAAGGGTTAAATCCGACGGGAAGCTTTAAAGACAGAGGTATGACAATGGCTGTATCAAAAGCCAAAGAAGAAGGTTCAAACGCTGTTATTTGCGCTTCGACAGGTAATACATCGGCTTCAGCTGCGGCATATGCGGCACGTGCCAACATGAAATGCCATGTGTTAATTCCCGACGGACATATTGCGATGGGAAAACTTTCTCAAGCAATGATGTACGGAGCAAATATAATTGCAATCAGCGGAAATTTTGACGATGCCTTAAATGCGGTAAGAAATATTGCCGAAAATTACCCGATTACACTTGTAAATTCGGTTAATCCCTACAGAATCGAAGGACAAAAAACGGGAGCGTTCGAAATAGTTGAACAACTCGAGGATGCGCCGGATTACCACTTTATACCCGTCGGAAATGCGGGAAATATTACCGCATATTGGAAAGGCTACAAAGAATACTTTGAAAATAAAAAATGCACAAAACTTCCAAAAATGATGGGCTATCAAGCATCGGGTGCTGCCCCTATTGTTCTGGGACATAAAGTTGATAACCCTGAAACCATAGCAACAGCAATAAGAATAGGTAATCCTGCAAGCTGGAAAAAGGCGGAAGCTGCAAGAGATGAATCCAAAGGCGCAATCGATATGGTTACCGACGAAGAAATACTCTATGCTTATAAACTTATGGCATCCTGCGAAGGTGTATTTGCGGAACCTGCGTCATGTGCTTCAGTTGCAGGTTTAATTAAAGCAAAAGATAAAATAGAAGAAAATGCAACCGTTGTATGCATATTAACAGGAAACGGTTTAAAAGACCCGAAAAATGCAATAGATTACTCGGGTGTTGAAATCCATAAAACCGGTTCCGATGTTTCGGACATAATAAAAGTTATAAATTGTTAAAGGACTCAAGATAAACATGTTGGAAAAAGAATACTACGCACAAAAGTTTGAAGAAAAATGGATGAACAAATGGGAAGAAACAAATCCGTATAAAGCCCTGAATAATTCGGATAAACCAAAGTTTTACGCCCTTTCAATGCTTCCCTATCCTTCAGGAAAACTGCACATGGGACATGTCAGAAACTATACAATAACAGATGTTATTGCTCGTTTCAAAAAAGCTCAAGGCTATAATGTATTGCATCCTATGGGCTGGGACAGTTTCGGACTTCCTGCGGAAAATGCGGCAATTCAACATGGCGCAGACCCCGAAACATGGACACTTGAAAACATTAAATACATGAAACAGCAGCTAAAAAGGTTAGGGCTTTCTGTTGATTGGTCAAGGGAAGTAACAACCTGTCTTCCTGATTATTATAAATGGACACAATGGTTATTTTTACAATTATATAAAAAAGGTCTGGCTTATAAAAAAACAGCTCCCGTTAACTGGTGTGAAAAATGTCATACCGTACTTGCAAATGAACAGGTTATAGACGGTAAGTGCTGGAGATGTGATACCGAAGTTACAAAGAAAAATTTATCACAGTGGTTCTTAAAAATAACGGAATACTCCGAAGAACTTCTTAACGATTTAGAAAAACTTAAGGGCTGGGGTGACAATGTTAAAACTATGCAGCACAATTGGATTGGAAAATCCAAAGGTGCAATTTTAAAATTTAAAGTAAAAGAAATAGAAGGACTTGAAATTCCCGTCTATACAACACGTGCCGATACGGTATACGGCATAACTTATCTTGTTGTTGCTCCGGAATATCCCGATATTGAAAAATTAACCACACCCGAAAATAAAGAAAAAGTTGAAGAATACAGAAATAACGCAAAAAAATTATCGGAAATAGAACGTCTTTCGACCGAAAGAATTAAAACGGGCGTTCCTCTGGGAACTCACATTATAAATCCCTTTACGGGAAGAGTTTGTCCGGTACTGGTTGCTGATTATGCACTTGTTGACTACGGAACAGGTGCGGTTATGGCAGTACCGTACCACGATGAAAGAGATTTTGATTTTGCTAAAAAGTATAATCTTCCTATGATTCAAGTTATAACCGGTGATGGTTTTGAAGAAGGCAAATGTTATACGGAAAAAGGCACTCTTGTAAACAGTGAACAATTTACCGGCATGGATTCGGTTAAAGCAAGAGAAGAGATTACAAAATATGCGGCAGAAAAAGGTTTTGGAGAATTTAAAACCCAATACAGGCTTCGTGATTGGTTAATTTCAAGACAAAGATACTGGGGAGCTCCGATTCCAATAGTATACTGTCCTCACTGCGGCGAGGTTGCGCTTGAAGATAAAGATTTACCGGTGCTTTTACCAAAGGACGTTGATTTTAGTGTTCAAGGAAAATCGCCGCTTGCAACAAGCGAAAGTTTTAAATATACAACATGTCCTAAATGCGGGGCAAAAGCCGAACGTGATTTGGATACAATGGATACTTTTGTTTGCTCAAGCTGGTATTATTTAAGATACACAGATGCAAATAACGATAAAGAATGCTTTAACAGAGATATTGTTAATAAGTGGCTTCCGGTTGACCAGTATGTCGGCGGAATTGAACATGCCGTATTACATCTTTTATATACAAGATTTTTCGTTAAAGCATTAAGGGATTGTAATCTGCTTGATTTTGATGAACCGATAAAAAACCTCTTAACTCAGGGCATGGTTTTAAAAGACGGTTCAAAAATGTCAAAATCAAAAGGAAATACGGTTGATCCGGATGATATCTATAAAAATTACGGCGCTGATACCGCAAGACTGTTTATATTATCCGATTCACCGCCGGCAAGAGATTTTGATTGGACGGATGCAGGCGTGGAAGGATGTTATAAATTCCTTGCGAGAGTATACAGGCTCTATTCCAAATTTGAAGGCAAAATTAAGCTTGAATATAATTTTGATGTTAAAAATTTATCAAAACATGATGAAAATCTTGTAAGACAGGCACATATTGCGGTTAAAAAAATAACAAACGACATTGAAAACGAATTCCAGTTTAATACAGTCATTTCAAGATACAGAGAATTCACAAACTCAATATACGACTACATTAAAGATGAAAATTCAATCAACTATGATGTATTGAGCTTTGCTCTGATGACATTATTAAAATTAATTTCACCGGTTACGGTATTTATGGCTGAAGAAATATACTCGGCTCTCGGCGGAAAGGGTTCCGTACATAATTTACCATGGTGCGAATATGATGAAAATCTTGCAAAAGACTCAAATATAACTTTAATTGTTCAGGTTAACGGAAAAATTAAAGATAAAATTGAAGCAGAACAAGGTCTGCCCGATTGCGAACTTGAAAAGCTTGCATTGGCTTCGCCTAAAGTTCAAGAGCTTACAAACGGAAAAACAGTGGTTAAAACAATCATAGTTCCAAATAAGCTTGTTAATATTGTCGTTAAATAATAAAAAAATTTATTTTATGTACAGCCTCTTTAAGCATATTAAGGAGGCTGTTAACATAATAAAAGAAATAAATCCCGCAACCGGAATATGAAATACATATGCAACACTGTCTATTCTTATATATTCAACAAAAATTCTTGCTATTGAATAAAGACCGATATAAGAATAAAAAATTGTACCCTGCTTTAGCTTATTCTTATTTTTTAAAAGAAAAATAAGAACTAAAAAAATCAACAAATCCAAAATGCTTTCATATAAAAATGTCGGATGAAAGTAATTATAGCCGGCAAATTCTTCGGGTCTGAATGCTTTATCAACATACAATTTTATGAAAAAATCGGAAGGACGCCCGAATGCCTCCTGATTAAAATAATTTCCAAATCTTCCTATAGCCTGACAAAGAGGAAGAGCAAAAGAAATAAAATCAAAATGAAGCATTATATCTCTTTTTTTAAATTTTAAATAAAGATACAAGGATATAGCACCGAATATTATTGCACCCCAAACAGATAAACCTCCATGATTTATCATAAGTATTTCGGTCTTATTTTTTAAATAAAAATCCAAATTACCGATAACATAAAATATTCTTGCTCCTACAATGCCGATTATTGCAATAATAGGGATGTAATCGATAAAAAAATCCGCCTCTTCTTTGGATTTTAATTTTAAAAAAAGTTGATAACAAAGAATACAGCCTATAAAAATCGCGCTGCTTAAAATTAAGCCGTAATACCTCAAATTATAACCAAACAAATTCAAAAAAACCGAACTGTTTGGAGGATTTATAATTATTTCCATATTAATTAATTATAAGTGCTTTCTTTGCTTCAATATCTTCTTTATATGATTGAATTCTTGCCAGTATTTCTTTTGTATCTTCGGCATTAGGCTGCAATTCCGTATATTTATCAAAATTTTCTATGGCTTCGGTTAAATATTCAATGTATTTTTGCGCTGCTTTTGAGGATTGAACAGCATCCTCGTATTTAATTTCTTCTTTTTCGCCTTTTTCATTCTTTTTTTCATAAAGCTGATTTGCAAGGCAAGAATCCGCAACGGCAATTGTATAATATACTATAGGTTCTTCGTCTTTTCTTAATTGTTGAGCTGCTTTAATGTTTTCCAATGCTTTATCGCATTTATCAATTCTAAGGTATGCGGCAGCAAGATTGTATCGTGACTCATATATATTTGCATCCAAATCAACGGAGGCTTCAAGTCTTGCTATTGCGGAAGGTACATCCCCTGCATTTAAATACTCTATTGCAATGTCATTTAATTGCTTAACAGCATACGTATTAACGCAGGCAGAAGTAAAAACTCCGACAAATAATAACAACATAAATAATATCAGTTTTTTCATTTGTATTCCTTTTAAAATTTATATAAAATTTTTATTAAGATTTCACTTATTTATAGCATATTTGTGTTAGATTTGAATGTAAATCATACAAATGATTAATTTTTGGAGTTTTTAATGAATCAAAACGGCTTAATTTTATTAAAATATCAAGATAACTTTGCGGATTACATGACATCTATTGCCTACGCAAAAATCATTGAAAAAAAATCAAGCAGAAAATCTTATTTTGAAAATAATACAAAAAAAAGAGCCGAGTTTGAAAATAAGATGTCAAACTTTAATATGGATTTTAACTTTGTATCAACATCGAGAGTTGAAGAAATAACAAAAAGAGCTTTCAATATAAATAATCTTTATATAAACGAAAAAAAAGTCAAAAAAGAGCTTAAATCAAAAAAAAGTAAAAACAATAAAATTTTAGATTTAAAATACTTTGATATTAGTGATATACCATACTTAACCGATGATGTTAAAAGCATGTTTGAATTTAAAAATCAAGATTTTATTGTAAATTATGATATTCTTGAAGAAATAAAATCAAACAACTCCATAGGTTTATATATAAATAAAAAAGATACAAAAGAAAATAAGCCTGATAAAGACTATATTTCAAGAGCCGTAAACAGATTAAATAAATATGTCAAACAACCAAAATTATTTATATTTGCCGATAAAGCTTTAGAAGAAAGTTTGTCGGAAGCAATAAACATTGATTATAGAATAATTAGTCTTTACGATTGGAGAGAAGAATTTTTATTCTTAAAAGAATGCAGACACAAAATCTTATATAATGCCCCCGGTTCTTATTCGGAAGGTTTTTGGGCATCCGCATTATCCGATAAAGATTACAACATCAACATCTACAATAAAAAAATAAAAGCCATAAACAAAAAAAATAATTGGATAGCGGTTTAGTTTATTCAAGAGGCTGTTTTATATAAACACCTTCACCGCCAAGGTATTCAACTTCTTTTCCGTTTATGTAAAGGTATATATCTTTTTTCGGAGCAAAATTCTTTATTGTTTTAGAAAGCTGTCTTACTCTGTTTTCAACACTTTCCGAGCCGCCGCCGTTTCCGAAATTTGATGAAAGATTTACAATTATTTTATTATCCGAATCTTTAACGGAAATCAAATCAACATTTGCCGGAATTTCCGAATATACGCCTTTTTTGGTTTCTGAAATCATAGGCCCTTTTAAAAGAATAAGAATTGTACTTTTCAAAGTAGGCTTAGAAGAAAGTTCTCTTGATAAAGGAACAAGCTCTCCTTTAGCGGAATAAAAATAGCAAGTATGCTTATATTTTGTTTCTTTGTTTTCAACAGGTTTTTCAGCGGACTTCTCATTGTTTTGTTCAATATCTTTTTCTTCCGGAATGTTCTCGTCATCCGCAAAATTGTTTTTATCATCAACAATAGTTTTATGATTTCCGAATATCGGACTGTTTGTCGAAACATTCAAACTCGGCGAAAAACCGTCCGTTGAAAAGCATTTATACACAAGAAAAGAAAATACTGCAACCAAACAGATAAAAAAAGTTTTAAAAAAAGTGCCCATCTCAATTTCCCTCAAAAATCTTTTTCGGTTTAATTAGATTATCCGATAAATTTGCCATTGATACAAGTTTATTATTTTTTGTTAATAAAATTTTTTCGGTTTTAAATTCTTTTTCGGTTTTTATAAAATTCCCGCATATTACTCTTTTATATTCCTCGTCGTTTAATTCATATTTTTCAAAATTTAAAACATCGAGAGGATTAATTTCATTCAACACATCATCATCAATATTATTCGAATTTTCAATTTTAAAAACTCCCGCCCTTGTTCTTTTTAAATCCGTAAGATAAGCGCCGCATTCAAGTTTTTGACCTATATCAAAAGCAAGGGATCTGATATATGTCCCTTTTTTACAGTCAACTTCTATTCTTGCGCAATCTCCGTTAAAATCAAGCAGCTTAATTTCATTTATTTTTATAGGTCTTTTTGGAATTTCAACTTCAATATTTTTTCTTGCAAGAGAATATAATTTTTTACCGTCTATTTTTATTGCGCTGAATTTCGGAGGCGTTTGCATAGTATCTCCGATAAATAAATTTAAACAGGAAACTAAATCATCTTTTGTAAAATCGGGTTTTGCAATGAAAATTTTCTCTCCTTCGTCATCATAAGTTGAAGTTACATATCCAAATCTGATATCGGCAATATATGTTTTATCGGAATTCAGATAATCAAGCAATTTTGCGGCTTTTGACACACCTATTTGCATAACACCCGACGCCAGAGGGTCTAACGTTCCCGCATGTCCGATTTGTTTAATATTCAAGCGGCGGCGCAGTTTGCTGATTACATCAAAAGAAGTTATTCCTTTTGGCTTATTAATGTTTAAAAAATACATTGTTTATAATTCACCGCGTTCAATCTTATTGATAAGCTCGGTCATTTTTGCACCTTTTTCAAGCGAGTCATCCAAAATAAACAATAAAGTCGGAGTTTTTCTGAGTCTAATCCTTTTTCCGACCTCATGTCTGATTTGACCGACATGGCGTTCCAGAGCACGGGAGGTTTTTTCTTTTACTTCATCAGACCCGAATACACTGTAAAAAACTCTGGCAGCCGTATTATCCGATGAAACATCAACATCGGTTATTGATACCATACCGCAGATTTGAGGGTCTTTAATTTCCCTGAAGATAATATCGGATATTTCTCTAATCAGCGCTTTTCTGACTCTTTCGTTTCTTAATGACATTTATGGCTATTCCTAAACAAGTGTTTGCGGTTCAACTTCTTTTGTTGTTGAAACTTCAATAATATCACCTTCCTGTATATCATTGAATTTTGCAAAAGAAATACCGCATTCAAAACCTTCTTTTACTTCTTTTACATCATCTTTAAATCGTTTAAGTTGATTAATTTCACCTTTAAATATTTCTTCGCCGTTTCTGAGTAATCTTGCGGTTTTAGAACGAACAATTTTACCTTCGGTTACGTAACATCCTGCAATTTTAGTCGTTTTACCAACCGTAAATACAGCTCTGACTTCAGCCTTACCGAGTTCAACATCTTCAATTTCGGGTGAAAGTAATGAAAGCATGGTTTTTTCAATATCTTCCAAAACTTGATAGATAATATCATACTTTTTAATTTTTACACCTTCTTTTTGAGCCGACAGAAGCGCATTAGTATCTTCTTTTACGGTAAAACCGAGAATAATGGCATCCGATGCGGAAGCAAGCATAACGTCAGCTTCGGATATATCGCCGACACCGACATGGACAATCTTTGGCACTACTTTTTGCGATTTCACATTTTGTATAGCATGCGAAACAGCCTCAGCGGAACCGTTTGTATTCGCCTTAATAATCAAGTTCAAATTAGTAATTTCGGTTTCCGAAGACATCGCTTCCTTTTGAACATGAGCAGCGGTCATTGCTTCAAGTCTTGTTGAACGTTCCTGTTGTTTTCTTGTTTGAACAATTTGTTTCATTGTTTTTTCATTTTCAACAACTTCAAATATATCACCCGCCTGAGGTACTTCATTAAGTCCGAGAATTTCAACAGGAGTAGAAGGCCCTGCCGTTCTGACCCTGCGTCCCGAATCATCCAGCAATGCTCTTACCTTGCCTCCAACAGTACCGGCTACCAGAGAATCGCCCACTTTTAATGTGCCGTTTTGAACAAGCATCGTAGCAACGGGGCCTTTTCCTTTATCAAGGTTTGCTTCGATAATAACACCTGTTGCAGGGCATTTTTCAACCGCCTTAAGCTCTTGCATATCCGCAATAAGCAATATATACTCTAAAAGTTCGTCAATTCCCGTTTTTTGTAAAGCAGATACGGGAACACAAATTGTATCGCCGCCCCATTTTTCCGGAACAAGTCCGTGTTCGGTCAATTCTTGCAAAACTTTATCAGGGTTTGCTTCCGGTTTATCAATTTTATTTACCGCAACAATAATAGGAACACCTGCGGATTTTGCATGAGAAATACTTTCTATTGTCTGAGGCATAACCCCGTCATCCGCCGCAACAACAAGAACGGCAATATCTGTCGATTGCGCACCGCGAAGACGCATTTGAGTAAATGCTTCATGACCCGGTGTATCTATGAATACAATCTTTCTCTTATCAAGCCAAACCGTATAAGCACCTATACTTTGGGTAATTCCGCCAACTTCGGTTTGAACAATTTTATGTTTTGAAGCCCTGATTGAATCTAATAATGTCGTTTTACCGTGGTCAACATGCCCCATTACGGTAACTACCGGCGCACGTTTTATAATGTCTTCTTCTTTTGCATTTTGAAGATATTTATTTACGCCTTCTTTTTCTTCTTCCTGTGCGATAAATTCTTCGATATCTTCATCCAATACTTCAAGCTCAAAATTATGAGCAACTTTTTTAGCTGTTTCAGTATCTATCGGTGTATTAACCGTTACCATAATACCGTTTAGCATCAAAAACTTAATAATTTCCGCCGGCGTTTTTTTGATTTTATCGCTCAATTCTCCGACAGTCATCGGTTTGTTAATAACAACCGATGTAACCTCTTCTACAGCCGCAGTTTCTTGAGTATGTTTTTTATGTTTATTTTGTACCGCTTTTTCTAAACTTATTTTTTCCTGTTCTTCACGCTTATTATTGTAATCATGGTCTTTTTTCTTACGTTTTCCGTTTCTTGATTGGTTAGCGTAAATATCCTGAGGAATCATATGTCTTTTAATCGGTTGTTGTCTTTGAGGTTTTAAATCTTTTTGTTTTTTATCATCCCTGTCTTTTTTGATATCTTTTTTATCTTCTTTTTTTTCTTCTTGCGGTTTGGCAAAGTTTTTTCTGGTCATTGAAGGCAAACTTGCAAGTTTATCCGTAGAATTTTCCGTTGTACTCTTTTTAACTTGCACATCATCTTTTTTTTCTTTAACTTGCTCTTCAACTTGTTGAGCTTTTTGAACTTTTTGCGGTTTTACAACCGGTCTTGGCGCAGGTTTTACTGCGGGTTTTACAACTTCAAGTCGGGAAACTGTTTTTATTACAGGTTCTTTTTTTTCTTCCTGTTTTACTTCCGGTTCAACTTCGGGTTGTTTTTGTTTTTTTACAACAAAAGCCTTTGGTTTTTTTGCCGCTTTATCCGACTTTTTAACATAAAGTGCTTTGATTTTTTCAATATACGAATCACTTATTGTTGAACTGTGCGACTTTAACACAAGTTGAAATTTTTCACTTACCTTTTCAATAAGTTCTTTTGAAGTTATGTTTAATTCTTTAGCAAGCTCATGTACTCTCATAATTTAGCTTTATCTTTCGATTTATAATAGTAACAAAATTATACTCTACTAACATAACACAATAATAATGTTAAGTACAGTACTTAAAATTTTAAAAATTCTATTTTAATTAAAGTCCATGGTGCTCTGGCTTGCTTTTTTGCATAATATTTTATTATTATATCCGTTTGACTCTTGTTTTTCATAATATCGTCAAATCGAAAGTCTTCCGGCAGTTCGGATGCGACATCCTGCATAATATAAAAATCGCCCGCACCGCTTGAATTGCCTATTTTTTTCTCTATTGAATATTTTTTCTTGCCTTTATATATTTCAGATAAAA
>CADBOZ010000142.1 GCA_902796515.1 uncultured bacterium
ACTCAGGTCTTTTTGATTTAGTGGTTTTTTATGGATTACTTCTTCGTTTTACTCCTCGTAATGACAGGAATTGTCATACTGAGCGTAAGCGAAGTATCTCTTTAGTTGCAAGGAATAAGATTCTTCGGTCATTTCATTCCCTCAGAATGACAGGAAAGCTGCTAGTGTAAGTATTTTGAGTCATTAGCAAAAAGCCGTAATGTTTAATACATTACGGCGTAATTTATTTTGCTTTTTGTAAACAACTATAATTTTTCGGTTTTTCTTTGTAATTTATTCAAACACTCCTCAAGTTCAAGTCTTAACTGTTCATCAACTTCAACAAGAGGACGACGAACATAGTTTTCTATAAGTCCCAATCTTGATAACAGCGCTTTAATCGGCGTCGGGTTTGGTTGTTGGAAAATCATTTTAAATAAAGGATACAATAGCTTGTGCATATTTGCGGCAGCGTTAATTTGCCCTGTTTTATAGTTTCTTATCATTGATTTTATTTGTTTGCCCGCAACGTGAGATGCAACGGAAATAACACCATGCGCTCCGATAGACATCATTGGGAGCGTTAAACTGTCATCTCCGGAGTAAATTGTAAAATCATCCGGACAAAGCATTCTTATTTCCGAAATTAAATCAAGATTCGGGTTTGATTGTTTAACTGCCACTATATTGGGATATTCTTTAGTCAGAAAAGCAATGGTAGACGGGCTCATATCAATCCCTGTTCTTCCCGGAATATTATACAAAATAATCGGTAAATCAACACTTTTTGCAATTGCTCCAAAGTGCTCCTTCAGTCCTTGCTGCGATGGTTTATTATAATAAGGTACAACCGATAACAATGCATCCGCACCAAGCTCCTGAGCTTTTTTCGATGATTTAATCGCGGTTTCCGTAGAATTTGAACCCGAATTCATTATTACCTTACATTGACCCGATGCTTTTGATTTAACACAAAGCAAAATTTCCTGTTCTTCTTCAAGTGTTAAAGTTGGATTTTCTCCCGTTGTACCTGATACAACTACAGCATCCGACTCTTGCTCTATAAGATGAGAAGTGACTCTTTCAAGTGCTTGATAATCGACAGCTCTTGTTTTGTCAAACGGTGTAACCATAGCTGTAATTAATTCACCGGCATCATACCTAGGTGTCATATTTTTCTCCTTATAATTTATATAATCCCATTTCTATTACTTTTTCCGCAATCCTTACGGTATTAAGCGCTGCACCTATTCTTAAGTTGTCGGCAACGCAGAAAAAGTCAATTCCGTTGTCAAATGCAAGTGATTTTCTTATCCTTCCGACATATACAGGATTTTTGCCTGCGGCTTCTTTCGGCGTAGGATATGTATATGTTGACACATCATCCCTGACTTCAACTTCGGGTGTTTCTTTAAGAAGAGCCCTTGCGACATCAGAGCTTATCGGTCGTTCAAATTCGGCAGTTACCGCTTCGCTGTGTCCTATATAAACGGGAACTCTGACAGCGGTACAAGAAATCTTAACGTCATCGGAAAGATGAAGAATTTTTCTTGTTTCATTTGTAACCTTCATTTCTTCTTTTGTATAGCCGTTTTCGGTAAACGAATCTATTTGCGGTATAACATTAAAGGCTATTTCATATTTAAAAGCCGAAGGCTCGTAAGGCATTCCGACAAGATTTGTTTTGATATTGTCCGTAAGTTCGTTTATAGCTTTTAAGCCTGCGCCTGATACCGCTTGATATGTGGAAACGATTAGTCTTTTTAATTTAAATTTATCGTCAAGCGCTTTAAGAGGAAGCATCAACTGTGATGTTGAACAATTCGGATTTGCAATAATCCCTTTGTGAAGTCTTAAATCTTCATCGTTTACGCCTGCTATTACAAGAGGAACATCTTTATCCATTCTGAAAGCGCTTGAATTATCAATATAAACGCATCCTTTTGCTTTTGCAACAGGTGCAAATCTTTCGCTTGTTTTACCGCCTGCGGAAGCCAAACAAATATCTATGTCATCAAAAACATTATCTGTTGTTTCTATAACGGTATATTTTTGTCCTTTGAAATCTATTGAAGAACCCGCAGAACGACTTGATGCCAGAAACTTTACGGAATTATATTCCACCTGTTCTTCTTCAAGAATATTTAATATTTCTCTTCCAACAACTCCTGTTGCGCCGAGAACGGCAATGTTCGGAAGTCTTTTTGTCATAAAATTTTCTCCAATCCGTATATAAATTTGTTGTTTTTATAAACATGATTAATTGCCAATGCCACACCGGACATGTAACATTCTCTGTTTATTGTATCATGGTGTATTTTTAAAGTTTGTCCGTCAGAGCCGAATATAACTTCCTGTGAGGCTACAAATCCCGGCATTCTTACGGAATGAATTTGTATATTTCCTTTATTGTTTTCCTGATAATTCCCGCCTCTTGAACCCGTTAGGGTTTCTTTTTCCGCGCAATTACCGAGTTTAAAATTGTCATTATTCTCCATCATCAGCTGAGCTGTTTTTATGGCAGTACCTGACGGTGCATCATGTTTTTGATTATGGTGATATTCAATTATTTCCGCGTTTGAAAAATATTTTGAAGCAAAACTTGCAAATTTCATCATCAATATTGCGCCGAGAGAAAAATTGGGAGCGATTATGCATCCTGTTTTGTTTTCAAGGGATAATTTTTCAATTTCTTCAATTTGCTCTTTTAAAAGTCCTGTTGTGCCGATTACCGCTTTAATTTTGTTTTGCATATAAAATTTTGCATTTTCATATATGCTTGCAGGATTTGTAAAATCCACAACGACATCAGTTTTTGAGTTTACAAGACTTGCAATATTTTCATTTACTGTTATATCGCCGATTTTATCTTCGGTTTTATATTTATCAACCGCCGCAACCAGTTTAAAATCAGAGTCGGCCAAAACCATTTTAATTGTTTCTTTTCCCATTTTGCCGCAAGCACCGACAACCGCTATATTAATCAACTCTCCTCCTTATAGGTTACAATTGTTAGTTAAGTATAACACATCAAAGGGATAAAATACAATTGTTAATATTTAATGACTTATTGATTTTTTATTTTGAAGTAATAAAATGGAATTTGTGTTGTTTTGATATAGAAAATTTTGAAAGGACATCCCATGTTAGATAGTATACAAAACATCGGTTTGGTATCACCGAGATTTTCCAAACCAAATGTAAGAAAACAGAATACTAATTCAATTCAGTCTTCATCTGATAATTTTTATTCTTTAAATACAGCTAAAGCTCTTAAATTAAACAGTTTAAACCTTGCTAAAACAGTAAGCTTTACGGGTGCTTTAATCGGTGCATTTAAGGAATTGAACGATGTTATGGTTACTTGTAAAACAGATACTTCGGACGGAGAAAGTGCAGGAAAAAGAGCAAATGTAAACAGGCTGTTACATGGCTTTATAGATGAATTTTCACAGGTTGATGATGCAATTAAGACTTCAATTCGTGTTAATGACCATAAACCGGAGGATGACCCCATATATGCAAGAACACAAATTAAGATGATAAGACCGTCTAAAGATATAGCGTATACTAATGATTTGCTTTTTCAAATGGCGGTTAGAGATCATGCCGGTGATATAACGGACAGAACATCAAATTTAAAACAACTTATTAATATTATGCTTACCCCCGTTAACTATAAAGGTCAGGGTACAAAAGAACAGGCATATGTTTTAAATACAAAAGGCAATCTGATGGCTGTTGTTGAAGACGGTGATGATGTTATATTAACTAATGCCGGAACTCTCTCCAAAAAAGAATGTGCGGACGGACTTCTTGATATAGATGCTACGCAATGGGTTGATAAAAAAGGTTCAAAAAACGAAAAAATGGAAAACATATATAAACCCTTTACCGCAAAAGCTCAACCCGTGAGAGAAAGAATTCCTGAAAAATCCGAAGGTGAAGGTACCGAAATTATAATCGGTATGGAAGACGGAAGATTTGTTGATGAAATCAAAGACTCAATTTTAACTTTTGTTGAAAAAGTTAAAAACGGAGATATTGTTCTTGATAAATTTGTTGCAAATAAAAATGCCAAATCAACCCAGCTTGTTATGCTTGCAGCCGGATACGGTTCAAGAGCGGAATATACAAATGCATCTTCTTCTGCGATATTCCACAATATAGACGGAGGTACTCAATCTACAAAAGGAGTATTCAGAACAGCTACAGGTCTGACTCCGATGGAAACCTCATTTGTAACTTTGCATAATGCGGGACTTCTTGATTGTTCAAAAGAAAATCTTGATATAGATAAAAATATAAAATTCTACTTAAATCAGGATATAAACAGAGGAAACGGCGGTTACACCCTCGGACTTGCAAAGAAAATGATGAGAGATGACGCAAAATCAATTATGATATTGCCGAATGACTCAATGAGCAGAATGACAAACGCTATTATTAAAGCAAAAGAACTTACCGATTCCGGAAATGCGGCAATTGCAATGATAGCCAAAAAAGTTGAAGCACAAGATTGTATTAATACATTCGGAATTATGAGATTAAATAATCAAAATCAAATCATGGAATTCAAAGAAAAACCGAGCAAGATTGACCCTGAATTTATTGTTGAAAAAACAAACGGAAAAGACATGTGTCTTACAAATACTTTCCAATTTACGGTTTCAAGAGAAGCTCTTAAAGTTATGGAGCTTGTTGAACCTTTCTATACTTTTGATGCTAAAAACAAGGAATCAAGGGATTGGTCAAAAAATTACATTCCCGTAATTCAAGCTATAACAATGTATGATAATCCGGATGATATCAGAGCATTTTTTGCAAAAAATCCGAAAGTATTCGGAAAAGATGCAAAACCTCTTGATGATGCTACAATTTTCAAGGCAAAAGAAATTCTTCACGGACAAAAATTGTATGCCGTTCCGACAGATGAACCGTGGGCTGACTGCGGAACATTAAATCAACTGTATATGACAACAATGCAAATTGCAAGCGGTGATTTTAAACTTGAAGATTTTGAAAGAGCACATGTATTATCATGTGTTGATACCGAAAAAGGGCTTGTGGCTTCAAGTGAAGAACAAAAGAAAAGAATACTTGATAAATACATATTAACGGGGCAAATAATGGCAGTACCCCAGGCAAAACCCGTAAATTATGATAAAATCAAAGATATTCCCGTTACAGTTAACGAAAGAACAGTGTAAATCTAATTAATATAAGTAAAACCGCCTGAAAATTCAGGCGGTTTTTTGTAATTTATTTCAACGATTATCCTTGTGTTTTTTCTGCTTCTTCTTTATTAATTTTAATTTCAAGTTCTTCAAGTTCTTTTTTACATTCTTCAATTTTTGCATCAATATTTACGTTGTCGAATTTTTCTTTCAAGGAAACAAGTCTTGTTTTTAAATCTTCAAACTCCTGTATTATATCCCCTTGAAGCCTTAGTGAATTTAGCTCATTGTTTAATTCTCCAAGTTTGGCTTCTTCCGAAAGATAAGATGCTATTTTGGTTTGCAGTGATTTTATTTCTTTTGTTAAATTTTCAATTTTTGTCAGATTTCTTTGATAATGCGCATAATCATTATCTTTGTACATTATTTCAAGTTCTTTTTCGGCTTGTTCCTTTGAAAAATCAAATATTAAGCTGTCAAACTGCAAGAATTTGTCACCGAGCGTTTTTTTGCAGAGTTCTTCAAGAGTGTCGCATCTTTCAAGAATATAATTAACATTCCTGTATCTTTCCATTCCATCCTGCGGGGTTGATGAAATATTAAGCATTTTATTTTCCCGTGCAAGTCCTTCAACGGCGCTTTCCATTTGAGTAACCTGCGATTGAAGCTTTACTCTTTCTTTTATATTTTTTCTGATTTTTGAAATCTGTCCGTTGATTTGATTACTTTTAAATATTTCGGCTTTTACTCTTTCAATTTCACTTTCAATTTCATCAGGGAAAGAAATTTTGCCTTTTACTGTATCAAGCTTTTGTGCTACATCATCCGTTAAAGGAATGTTGTCCTGAAGTTCGATAATTGCAGCTTTTAATTCCGCATCAATTTCACTTATGTTTTTCGATGCTAAGAATTTTTCAAGTCTGTCCCTCTTGTTTCTTAAACTTTTTTCTTCCGTTCTTGATAAATTGGGCTGAGCCAGTTTTTCCGATATTTCTTCGATTTCAAAAAGGCTTTTATAATACCTGTCTGAAAAGTCTTTTAATTTTGATATTTTATCAAGTAAATTCTTTTTTAAGGCTGCGCATCTTTCTTTTTCCTGTTTTAATCTTGTATACTCGCATATATCAATATATTCTTCATCGGATGCGAGTTTGTCGCGCAGTGCGATAAGTTCTTCAAGTTCTTTCTTTTTATTTGCGTATTCGGATTGATTAAAACTTACTTGAGATGTATTTTCTTGAGCAGTATCCTCTTGCGGAGCTTCTCGTTTTTCAATTCTTGTTGCTTCTACCGATATGTTTCCGTTTGTTTCTCTTGCTATTGTTTTTGCTATATCAAGAGGGTATTCAATATATTCTATTGGAATTTCTCCGGTTTGGATTTTTTCGGATATAACATCAAGATATTTTTGTAAATTTTCTTTGAAGTTCGGTTTTTTTGCCGCCCAGATTGAAAACGGTGTATCACCTTTGTTTGAATTGTCGTTATTACATTCTGCAAGATAATTTTCGGTATTGTTTTTCCCTCCGAGGCTTTTTGGGACAATGTGTTCACATGTTGCAAGCGAAGGTTCCAGTAAACTTGAAGCAAATCTTGCAATTGTTTCCGCCGAATACTTAACCATATATCTGTATTCCGGAGAATTGTTTTCAGGTATGTTTTTTAAAATTCTTTCAAGTTTTTTGTCCGATATGGTACTGCTCGGAATAACGGATCTTATTTCTCTTAAAAAATCCTGCTGCGAAAATCTTCCTGATTCAATGATATCCTTATATTTATTTAGTATGTAGCCGATAGCTTTCTCGCCCGTAATTGAATTAAGCGTTTTTCTTATATTCTCAATTTCTTCAAGCTGCTGATATTTTATTGTACCTTCCGCGCTCGATGTATATATATGCGCTAATTCAAGCATATTTTTATCGGGATACTTTGACGCTTCTATTTTTATAATTTCCGCAACCTGTTTTTGTATAGGCTGAAAATATCTGTCATATTTTTCCATAAGAGAAAGAAGCTCTTCGCCTTTAGCAGTTTTTGCTTTTGATACAAAAGCATCAAGCTGATTTTTTTGCACCATCATAACATTACAAACAGGGCAGGGAAGATTGTAGGTTCTTTTGATTTCAAAAGAACTTTCGTCACAATCAAAACCTTTAAAGCTTTGTTTTGGGCGGGTGTTCGGTTTTATATATTTTATATTGTTTGTAATAAAATTAACTCTCATAATTATATCTGTAATTCATCCCCTATCGGATTTTGTTTTGTTGCAAGTATTGCAAGCTCGGCTTTTTCTTTTAAATCTTTCCAGTACTTAGTTTCAGGAAAATCAACCGGATTATCAAGAGCATAATTGCAAATTAAATTTATCTGCTTTAATATTGTAACGGTTTGTGAAATAATATCGTAAACGCTTCCTTCGTTTGATTTTCTTAAATATTCACTTCTCAGATTTCTTTGTTTAAAGAAATCAACAAGTCTTTTGTCGCTTAATATTGCGCTTTTGGTTGAACCTGTTATTTTTCTGAAATTTTGTATGTAATTATCATCAATACTGTTCAAATATGCCCATGCAAAAGAACAAAATCCCGAAAAACTGTCTTTTAAGCAAAAATCATCCATAGGAACATTTGATTTTTCAAGCGTACTGTATATTTTATTTTCGGCATCATAATACATGTCGTTTCCTTGCTCAAATTTCAGCATTTCTTCTTTTAAATCGGTATCCTTTAGAAGCAATTCCGCTCTTAATCTTACGAAATCCTCCATCTTTTCGTCTTCCTGTTGAGTCGTCGGAGAGATGCTGAAGCCTATAATTTGACACAGCTGGGTAAAATCCATATCTTTTAATTTTTTATCGTAAATCAGAGAAGAAATTACAAGGGGATTGTTGCATCTTGTCATTGAAAGAATTTTGCCTTTAGGTGTTACGTCTGTTCTGCCGTTTTCATGCTTTTCAAGAAATCCAAGCTTTATTAAAGCGTTTTTACGGCGGTTAAACAAATCCGTAAGCTTTTTTAATTCTTCTTCTTTATTATCTGCAAGGAAAACTTTGAATGAGCTGTTTAAAAATTCTTCAAGTGTTTGGTTTTTGGGATTATTTATAAAATAATCCATAACTATATGCCAATCGGGATTATATCTGCTTTGTATATTATCTGCACCTTTAAGTATTAAATCATATGCTGTTCGAAGTTCGTCAGGTCGATTAACTTCGTTATCATCTTTTTTGTCCGCCAAATTTTCAATTTTTGTATTTGCTTTAGGTGTATAGTTGTTATAAAGTACTACATGCCCTATTTCGTCAATTCCGCGTCTTCCTGCGCGTCCCGCCATTTGATGAAATTTGTTTGAGTCAAGGGAAACATATTCAACTTCTCCCGAGTACGGATTATATTTTTTATATGCCGTATTGCTTAAAACTACTGTTTTTGTCGGCATGTTTATTCCCGCAGAAAGTGTTGAGGTTGCACTTACTACTTTAATTAGTTTTTTGGAAAACAGTTCCTCGATTAGCTTTCTGTATTGAGGCAGTTCTCCTGCATGATGATATGCATAACCCGATAAAATACCTTGTTTATCAAAATTTACACCGAGATAAATTTCTTCCTCTTTGTATTTATCAAGAATTGCTTTGATTTGTTCTTTTTCTTCGGTCGTCGTAAGGTCGCATTCCGCATCCTTTAAACTTGAAATAACATCTTCCGTTCCGCTTCTTGATAATTTAAAAATTAGTGCGGGAAACATGTCATTATTTTTTAAATCTTCAACAAGTCCGGGATAATTATCATCCGTATAATCAATAATTACTTTATCCAGAGTTTTATCTTCGGTTAAAAATTCGGTAATTTCAAGAGTTTTTTCTTCCGTTAAAAACGGATATTTAGATTTAAGGCTTTCCTGAAATTCTTGTGCTTGTATCGTTCCGATTTCTTTGAAGTCGTTTTTCAGTGTATTTAAAGTGTCTTTATACTCTTGATTTGATATTTCATAGTAGTTAACAATATCTTGTTTTGCTCTGAAAAATATTTCAAGCGCACGTTTTAATCTGTCGTTATCTTCTATATCGGAGTCTTGAATGCTTTCAAGATTAATATTTCCCTTAATAACGGGTATAAATTTTCTTTTATCGGCGCTTTTTACGGTATTTGTGTTGTAAATACTGTAGACAAGCGGAACATATCTGTTTTTCGGATTTACTTCAACCTTTGATACATATCTTGATTTATCAAGCGATGATAACCATTCTGTCAATCTGTCACTGTTTCCTATTGTTGCGGAAAGGCAAAGCATTTGAATATTGCTAAAAGGTGTTTTAATCATGGAATTTTCCCAAACGCCGCCTCTTTCATCATCTCCTAAATAATGTGCTTCATCGTATATTACGGTTTTAATTCCGTCTTTCCCCTTTTTAAGAGAGGATGCCTGATTATTATATATTTCGGTTGTCATTATTTTAATGGGGGCGTCGGTATTATATTTTATATCTCCGGTTAAAAGTCCCACATTTTCTTTACCGTAAATTTTTTGAAATTCACGCATTTTATCGTTTGCAAGTGCTTTTAAAGGGGTTGTGTAAATTGTATTTTTACCTTCTTTAAGGTTTTTGGTTATAACATAGCATGCGACTGCTGTTTTTCCGGTTCCTGTCGGAGCACAAAACACAACACTATCCCCGTTATAGAGTTTTCTGGCGCATTCTGTCTGGCTTTTATCGGGCTTAAATTGATATTTAGTGCCGTCAGGTTTTGTTATTTCGGGAAGTTTAAAATAATTTTCTTCAATGGTTTCATCAAAACTGGGCGTATGGTTTATAAAGTTATAGTTTCCTTTAAAATAAACGCTTTGCGGTTTATTACAAGGAAAATTATTCAATACTTTATCGGAATTATTTTTATTTATTTTTGAATATTTTCTTATATTTAAGAATGTCTTAACCGGTGAT
>CADBOZ010000143.1 GCA_902796515.1 uncultured bacterium
ATTAAAAATCACTTTGCTTCGGAATATATTTATAACAAGCATAAAGATGCCAAAACATGCGGAATAATAAAAGAAGATAAAATCAACGGTATAAAAACGGTAGCTGAACCCCTCGGTATTATTGCGGGTATTATTCCTACCACAAACCCGACATCAACCGCTATTTTTAAATCTTTAATAGCTTTAAAAACCAGAAACGCAATTGTTTTCTCGCCACATCCCCGTGCAACAAAATCAACAATAGAAGCTGCACGTGTTGTTTTGCAGGCAGCAATTGAAGCGGGAGCTCCTAAAGATATAATCGGCTGGATTGATGTACCGTCAATGGAATTGTCGGATGCATTGTTGCATCATCCGGATATTGCCTGCATACTTGCAACAGGCGGCCCCGGTATGGTTAAAGCTGCATATTCTTCAGGTAAGCCCGCACTCGGCGTCGGCCCCGGAAATACTGCCGCCGTTATTGATGAAACAGCGGATATTAAAATGGCGGTATCCTCTATCCTTATGTCAAAAACATTTGATAACGGTATGATTTGTGCTTCGGAACAATCTGTTATTGTTATTGAAGACGTTTATGAAGAAGTTAAAAAAGAATTTATCTATCGCGGTGCTTATCTTGTTAATAAAGAAGATGAAAAGAAGATGATAGATCTTCCGTTTATTGATCCTAACAGAGGAACCGCACATCCGAGCATTGTCGGACAATCCGCTCATAAAATTGCAGAGCTTGCAGGATTTAACATTCCTGAAGATTCTAAAATATTATTATGTGAAAGACCAAAAATGGATTGGGAAGATCCTTTCTCAAGAGAAAAATTATCGCCGATTTTAACGATGTATAAAGCTAAAAACTTTGAAGAAGCAACCAAAATGGCGCATGAATTGGTATTAAAGGGCGGTGCCGGACATACATCGGTTCTTTATACGGATGAAAGAAAAACCGACAGAATTAATGTTTATGCGGAAACAATGCCTTCTTGCCGTATACTAATTAATCAACCGTCATCTCAGGGCGGTATCGGAGATTTATTTAACTTCAGACTTGAACCCTCACTATCACTCGGTTGCGGTTCATGGGGCGGAAATGCCGTATCGGGAAATATTGGCGTAGAACACTTATTAAATTACAAAACCGTAGCCGAAAGGAGAGAAAATATGTTATGGTTTAAAGTACCTCCCAGAGTATATTTTAAACGCGGTGCAACAGATTTGGCACTTAAAGAATTAAAAGGCAAAAAACGTGCATTTATTGTTACGGACAGATTTTTATTCAATTCGGGTGTGGTTGATACAATTACAAAAACACTTGATGAAATCGGAATTGACCATCAGGTATTCTTCGACGTTAAGCCCGACCCGACAATAGCAACAATTAAACAGGCGATGGAAATTGTTAAACCGTATGCACCTGATGTAATTATTGCTTTAGGCGGAGGCTCTCCGATGGATGCAGGTAAGATTATATGGCTCTTATATGAACAACCGGATACAAATTTCGCAGATATATCCATGAGATTTATGGATATCAGAAAAAGAATTTGCCAAATCCCCGATTTAGGTAAAAAAGCAACAATGGTTTGTATTCCGACTACATCCGGAACAGGTTCCGAGGTTACACCGTTTTCAATTATTACCGATGAAAAAACACATTATAAGTATGCTATAGCAGATTATGCTTTAACTCCGAACATGGCTATTGTTGACCCGAACTATGTTGACGGAATGCCGAAGGGCTTGACGGCAGCAAGCGGAATTGATGCCCTTGTTCATTCTCTTGAAGCATATGTATCCTGCATGGCAACAAACTTTACCAATTCAAATGCGCTCGAAGCAACAAAACTGGTGTTTAAGTATCTTGCACGTTCGTACAACGAAGGAGCAAACGATCCTGTTGCAAGAGAAAAAATGCACTATGCAGCAACTATTGCCGGTATGTCATTTGCAAATGCATTCCTCGGTTTATGCCACTCAATGGCGCATAAACTCGGTGCAATGTATTCAATTCCGCACGGAGTTGCAAATGCATTGTTAATAAGACAGGTTATTAAGTTTAATGCTGTTGATAAACCGACAAAACAGGCAATATTCCCTCAATACAAATTCCCGTGTGCAAAAGCCAAATACGGTCAAATTGCGGATGAATTGAATTTGGGCGGAAATAACGATGACGAAAAGGTTGAATTACTGATTAAGGCAATTGACGAACTTATGACCGAAATTAATCTGCCTAAATCAATAAGGGACTTTGGCGTTGACGAAGAAGAATTCATGACTAATTTGGATACATTGACGGAGCGTGCTTTTGATGACCAATGCACGGGCGCAAATCCGAGATATCCGCTTATGAGTGAAATTAAACAAATCTTCTTGAATGCCTACGAAGGCATTGTATAAATTACCCGAAACTCAGCGGAAGAATTCTTCCGCTGAGTTTTGTTCTTTTCTTTTTTAATTAATAAAGCTACAATAAAGAACAAAAGCATAAATAGTGGGAGAGAAGATGAATATTCCCGATAAAGTTATAAATCGTTTAACCTTATATCACTTTATTCTTGATGACTTAAGAGAAGATGAGCAATATATTTCCAGTTCAAAGATTGCGGAATTATTGAATATTGATAATTCGCAGGTAAGAAAAGACTTGAAATATCTTGATAAACCGGGGAAGGCCCGTTTAGGGTATAATGCCAAAACTTTAAAAAAAGCAATAGAAGAAAAATTGGCATTTAAACAAACAAAAGATGTATTTATTATCGGAGCGGGAAATTTAGGCTCGGCGCTTGCAAAATATTCTAATTTTAAAGATTACGGATTAAATGTTCTTGCAATGTTCGATAATGACGTAAATAAAATCGGAACAACAATAAACGGTAAAGAAGTTTTTAATATTACAAAGGTGGGAAATTTATCACAGAGATTAGGTGTTGATATTGCAGTTTTAACAGTTCCGAGAGAATCGGCAAAGAGTGTCGCAAATTATCTTGCGGGTTCGGGAATAAAATATATTTGGAACTTTACCACATGTATTTTAGATGTTCCAAAGGGTATTAAGGTGTGTAATGAAAACTTAATCGGAAGTTTCTTACAATTTACAAATAATGATGAGGTAAAAAATAACAACAATGACAACTGAAATTAAAGTCTGCATGGGAAGTGCATGTTTTGCAAAAGGCAATCACGAAAATTTGGAATTTATTAAAAAATATATAGAGGAAAACAATCTTAATTCAAAGATAACCATAATGGGCTCTTTGTGTGAAAACAAATGTGAAGCAGGCCCCAGAATAATTGTAAATGACAAAGAATATACAAATGTCAACACGGATGATTTGGAAAAAATCTTAAAGGAGCTATAAAAAATGGAAAAACAATATCCGGTATATACTTTAAAAAATGAATGCAACGATTGCTATAAATGTATAAGAGGTTGTCATATTAAAGCGATTAGAATTCAGCAGGGCTCGGCTTCGGTTATAAATGAAAAATGTATTGCCTGCGGTCATTGTGTAAAGGTTTGTCCCGCGGGAGCAAAACGGGTAAGAAATGATATTGATAAAGTTAAAACCCTGTTAATTGCGGGCAAAAAAGTTTATGTTTCCATTGCGCCAAGCTGGGCAGGTGTTTATAATATATCAAAAGAGAAAATGATAGCGGTTTTAAAAAAACTCGGATTTGCGGGAGTGTCAGAAACGGCACTGGGTGCGCAGGAGGTTTCTGTTCAAACCGCTAAGATGTTAAATAATACGGACAAAGGATTGTTCATTTCATCAGCATGTCCTGTAATAGATGATTATGTAAGACTTTATAAACCGGAGTTTGCAAAATGTATTACTCCTGTTGCTTCTCCGGCTTTAACACACTGTGCATTATTGAAAGATATGCTGGGAAAAGATATAGAGATAGTATTTATAGGGCCTTGTATAGCAAAGAAAAACGAAGCGGACAGGCATCCTGATTTGATGTCTGCGGCTTTAACTTTTGATGAATTAAATTACTGGATTAAAGAAGAATTTATTGATGTTGAAAATATAGAAAGTGACGAAAATTGTAAATTTGTTCCGGAAGGTGCATATGAAGGAGCATTGTATCCTCTGGAGGGCGGAATGAATGAAACAATTAAAAGGGTAGGTATAGATAAAAACGACGTAACTTTTGTTGCCGTAAGCTCGCTGGAAGACTTTGATAAATCACTGCAAAATATTAATCCCGATAAAATTGAAAATAAAATTTTTGTTGAAGCATTAGGCTGTTCGGGCGGCTGTATAAACGGGCCTTGTTTATCAAGCGATAAATCAAGAATTCTTATATCGTCGGATATTTATGCAAATACTTTATACAGAGATGATATTCCTAAAGAACCAAGAAAAGTTGTGGAAATTGAATATTTGCCAAATCCCGTTAAAAACCCTGAATATACTCTTGAACAGGTTATAAATGCGCTAAAGAAAATAAGTAAACATTCGGAAGAAGACGAGTTAAATTGTTCGGGATGCGGTTATACAAGTTGTCGGGAATTTGTTAATGCACTTATTGCGGGAGATGCAGAACCTTCGCAATGTGTATCTTATATGAGAAAAATTGCGGTAAGAAAAGCGGCGGCAATGTTGAGATGTATGCCTTCCGCCGTTGTAATTGTTGATTCCGCATTGCAAATAGTAGAAGCTAATGATTCTTTTGAGCATATGTTTTTAAGTGAAGAAATGTATGAAGTATTCGCTTCAAGACAAGACGGTATGACGGGAGCATGTATAGACAGAATTGTATCATTCCCCGAACTTTTTAAATCCGCACTTGATACGGGTAAAGAAATTCATCAGGAGCATTATGCAATAAAGGATAAAGTATACGACATAAGCATATTTACAATTGAAGATAACGAGCTTGTCGGTGCAGTTATATCGGATGTTACAAAATCGGAAATAGACAGAAGTAAGATAGCTCAGAAAGCAAGAGAAGTAATTACGAAAAATATCGCAACAGTCCAGGAGATTGCAAGTCTTCTGGGTGAGCATATGGTGGAAACGGAACTTCTCTTAAGTTCTATAGCTGAAGGTTATGACTCAAATACAAAAGAGGATAAAAAATAATGTTTATAGATATTGCCTGTTCCCAAAAAAAGAAATATAACCAAAATGCATACGGAGATTTTTTTGCTTCAAACAGATTTCCGAATATGAACAGAGTTGTTGCGGTTTTATCAGATGGGCTCGGAAGCGGGATAAAAGCAAACATTCTGGCTTGTATGACATCAACCATGCTTCTGAAATTCATGGAAAATCATTCCGATATAGAAAAATCATGCGAAATTATTATGAATTCTCTTCCCGTATGTAAGGTAAGAGGTATAAGCTACTCTACTTTTTCAGCGATAGATTGCTTTGAAAACGGTAAGGCAAAAATTGTAGAGGAAGGAAACCCTGACTTTATTTGGATTAGAGATGGTGAAGTGTTAAAGCCTGAATTTCAAACAATTCAATCAAAAGATTTTAAAAACAGATGCATGAAAGTCTATAATATAACACTTGAAAAATATGACAGAATAATTTTTTGTTCCGACGGTGCAACACAGGTTGCAATGGGAACAAAAGAATATCCTTTGGGGTTGGAAAGAAGCGGGCTTATAAAAATCATTCTTGCAAAATTAAAACAAGAGCCTGAAATATCATCAAAAGACTTGAGTGAATTTCTGGTTAAACAAATAGAATACATTGCGCCAAAAAGAGAGTTAAAAGACGATACCTCAATTTTATCCATTTATTGCAGAGATCCGAGAGAATCTCTCATATTTACAGGGCCTCCGTTTCATGGCGAAAAGGATAGTTTTTACGCCAAAACGTTTATGGATTTTAAAGGTAAAAAGGCAATTTCGGGAGGTACTACCGCAAATATTATTTCAAGAGAGTTAAATATTCCCGTAATTGCGGATATGTCGACTAATAGCGGTAAGCTTCCGGGTTTATTAAAAATGGAAGGAGTAGATTTAGTAACGGAAGGAATACTGACGTTAACCAAAACACTGGAATACCTTGAAAGCGGAAAAACGGAAGAAAATGCCGCAAAAACCCTAATGAATTTTTTACTTGACAGTGATGTTATAAATTTTCTTGTCGGAGCTCAAATGAATAAGGCTCATTACGACCCTAATTTGCCGATAGAAATTGAAATAAGAAAGAATGTTGTAAAACAGATAGCACATGTTTTGGAAGAAAAATACTTAAAAAAAGTCACAGTACAATTTATATAAAAGGAGCAAAAAATGGAAAAGATTTCAGTAAAAGTATGCACGGGAACTACCTGTTTTGTAATGGGGGGAGCAAATTTGCAAGAATTGCACGATATTATTCCGAAAAAATACGGTGATAAAGTTGAACTTTCCGCTTCAAATTGTTTGGGGTTGTGTTCCATAAATTGGGAATATTCAAAAGCTCCTTATGTAAAAGTTAACGATGAAGTTGTATCGGAAGCAACTGCGGAAAAAGTAACGGAAGAAATAGAAAGACAACTTGCAAAACAATAGGAATACGTAAATGAATAATCTAGGTCAAGCAATACATATAAAAAGAGAAATATTAGTCAGAATTATAAAAGCTTTCCTGTCTGACGATTTTACGGGTCAGGCGAGGCTGATTCCTTACGATATGCGCCCAAAGGGAATGGAAGTTCCTTACAGGTGCTGCGTATATAAAGAAAGAGCAATTATTAAAGACAGAACTATTGCAGGACTCGGATTTCCTATTGAAGAAGATGATGAAAGAGTTTCGCTTTCCGATTATGCTAAATTGGCGCTTGAAAGAACACAAATCAGTGATAAACATTTAACCGTGCTTCAAGCTGCTTGCAAGGGGTGTGCTACAAACAGGATATATGTAACCGATTTATGTCAGGGTTGTGTTGCAAGACCTTGCCAGTCTATTTGTAAATTCGGTGCCGTTTCTATAGTAAACGGCAGATCTGTTATAGATGATACAAAATGTAAAAAGTGTCAAATGTGCGTTAAGGCTTGCCCTTACAATGCAATTGTTAAAATATCAGTGCCCTGTGAAGACTCTTGCCCCGTTGGTGCCATAAAAAAAGATGAAACAGGATTTGCAAGCATAGATAATGAAAAATGTATAAATTGCGGAAGA
>CADBOZ010000144.1 GCA_902796515.1 uncultured bacterium
ATAAAAATTATAATATAAATAATAAATCAATTCATCAGGTCTTTTATGCTTCTTAATTTCTAAAAGATATTTGTTTTTTGCAAAAATTTCCCTTTATAGTAAAATATAGTTAAGATATTAATTTTGAAGAGGGGAGTATATGGCTGATACAACAACAAATCAAAGCTATGATGCCAGTAATATCAGAGTCCTTGAAGGCTTGGAAGCAGTTAGAGTAAGACCCGGCATGTATATTGGTTCAACTTCACAAAGAGGTTTACATCATTGCATATATGAAATTGTAGATAATTCAATTGACGAAAGTTTGGCAGGATACTGCGATACAATTCATGTAACAATTCATAAAGATAATTCCGTTACGGTACAGGATAACGGAAGAGGCATCCCTTGTGATATTAAACCTGACAGCGGAAAATCGGCTCTTGAAATCGTTCATACGGTGCTTCATGCCGGAGGTAAATTTGGTGACGGCGGATATAAAGTTTCCGGCGGTCTTCATGGTGTTGGTGCTTCGGTTGTTAATGCTCTGTCCGAGAAATATATAGTTGAAGTAGCCCGTGACGGATATCTTCACAGACAAGAATATTTAAGAGGCGAGCCTACATGTGAAGTTGAAAAAATTAAAGAAACAACAGAGCATGGTACAAAAACACATTTTTGGCCCGACCCTGAAATTTTTACCGAAACAACGGAAATTGATTGTGACGTAATTGCAAACAGACTAAGGGAAATGGCATTTTTAAACAAAGGTTTAAAAATTATTTTCCATGACGAAAAAAATGAAAAGGAAACAACATATCATTTTGAAGGCGGTATTGCAAGCTATGTTGAACATTTAAACAAAAACAAAACAGTTTTGTTTGAAAAGCCGATTTATATTGAAAAGCTTGTTGATGATATAAGTGTTGAAATTGCAATGCAATACACAGATTCTTATACGGAAAACGTTCTGTCATTTGCAAATAATATTAATACTCATTCGGGCGGAACGCACCTTACCGGATTTAGAAACGGTATAACCCGTGTAATTAATGATTACGCAAGAAAAAACAACATGCTGAAAGAAAAAGACCAAAATCTGGCAGGTGAAGATGTCAGAGAAGGTTTGACCGCAATTGTTTCCGTAAAAATCGGCAATCCGGAATTTGAAGGACAAACAAAAGAAAAACTCGGAAATGCTGAAGTTACGCCTGCAGTTAACGATGTGGTTCGTGATAAATTTCAGGAATGGCTTGAATTTAATCCGAAAATTGCAAAAATAATTATCGATAAAACTCTTCAGGCGCAAAGAGCAAGGGATGCGGCAAGAAAAGCAAGAGAGCTGACAAGAAGAAAGACTGCGCTTGAGTCTTCCAGCTTACCGGGAAAGCTTGCGGATTGTTCTTCCCGTGAAGCGGATAAATGCGAATTGTATATAGTTGAGGGTGATAGTGCGGGCGGTTCCGCAAAGCAGGGTCGAAACAGAATGTTTCAGGCGATTTTGCCCTTAAGAGGAAAGATTTTAAACGTAGAAAAATCAAGATTGGATAAAATATATAATTCCGACTCGATTAAAACAATGATTCAGGCACTTGGAATAAATATTTCAAGAAATCCGGAAGAAGTTGATGTTACAAAATTACGCTATCATAAAGTTGTAATTATGACGGATGCCGATGTTGACGGAGCTCACATCAGAACCTTAATGTTAACATTCTTCTACCGTTATGCAATGCCTCTATTGGAAAACGGCTATGTTTATATTGCACAACCTCCGCTTTATAAAATCACATCCGGAAAACAAACCGAATATTTGTATGACGACAGGGCGCTCGACAGAATGGTTAGAGAACGCGGCGTAAAAGGAGCTCAACTGTTTAATAAAGATAAGACAAAATCAATTTCCGAAGATAAACTGGAGCCTTTGATGTATGAAATGGGCAAATATTACCGTTCATTCCATAATCCTATCATCAATCAGATGCCTTCGGTTATTGTAAGAGGTCTTATTCGTTCGGGAATTAAAGCCGAAGATTTTGAAAATGAAACAAGAATGAAAGAAATATATGAATACCTTTCTCATTACATTAAAGACCATGCTGAAAACTACGGAATAAAAGAAGCTGAAAACTACAGAGTATTTTTATCCGCAAATCCCGAAAATACAAAATTCAGTTTAAAAATTGAACTCGGGGAAGAACTTGACCCTGTTGTTATAACTGCTCATATGATTAAATCTCAGGAATTTATGAGAATAAAAGATGCATACCCGAAAATAAGAGAGTTTTTAATTGAAGAAGAAAAACTCCTTAAACTCGAAACGGAAACGGGTATGACGGATATAACATCCTTTACCCAGCTTTCAAAATTAATAGAAGACAGGGGACAAAAAGGTATGCAAATCCAGAGATTTAAAGGTCTTGGTGAAATGATGCCGCAGCAATTATGGGAAACTACAATGGATCCTGCTAATCGTACCTTAAAGAGAGTAAATCTTGAAGATGCTCAATTGTGCGATGAATTGTTTGATGTATTAATGGGTGATAATGTCGCACCGCGTCGTGATTTTATTGAACAGAATGCGGTTTATGCAACAAATATTGACGTATAGTTTAATTTTGATAATTAAAAGCGGAGTTATATTATAACTCCGCTTTTTTTAACATAAAAAAAACCTGTTAAATACCTAAAACAGATAAATAAACAGGTTAAAACATAAAAAGAGTGGGAAAGGGAAAATAAATTAGTTTAAGCCGGCGTATACAGGATTGGTTGCAATTAAACTGTTAATACCTTGAACGCCTTTTTTTGCCTTTAATTTGGCTATGTAGTTCTCTCTTTTTGCCAGAGGCTCTGTAGCATAAGCAAGAGTTTTGTTTCTTTTTGTAAATTCGCTCCATGCTTGTGTTTCAGACATCCATGCCCTCAATTCTTCTACTTTCGAATTTGTAAATGTATGATGTTGGGATTCGTGTGCAAGTAAGCATGCTATACATTCGGGGCTTGCACTTTTGTGTTCCGCATTTATATATATAACCAATCCGCCTGCTTTTGTTTTAATGGTAAGCGCTTCGCAATCGCCGTAGCCGTACATTTTAAAATCTCTAAACATAACTCTGATTGGTTTTCTTGTTGCGTTATATCCTCTTAAGATTGCAATTACATCTTTTCTTCCGATAGATTCAAGAGCGGCAATAGCGCTTGTTATTTTGACGTTAGTTGAAATCTTTGAATAATCGGCTGCGAATGTGTCCTGAGTACAAAATAGTAATGCGAAAACTACATATAGGGAAATAAAAAATCTTTTCATCGTAATACCTAATTAATATCTTTTATATAACTTGTATATCCTTATGTAATATCTTTATCGGCAATTTTATTTTTAACTTTAGGATTTAGTGTCATATTTACATTATTTCTTTACAAAAGTTAATACTATTAATTCATACCCTCGAAAAGAGTAATTAAAACCTTTATTAATATGCTCTAACCTTAATAAACTATGATTAAAATTCAACATATTAAATTTCAAATATTATTTTGCATTGTATATTCAATAATTTTATATTCTCTTTTCATACCGCTTGCATGCTGGTGTTATGAACCTGTTCAAACAGTAACAATTACAAAAGAAGATATTATGAATGCAAAACCTTCCTCACCTTATAAGGTGCAGTTTTCCGAAAAAGAACGACATATAATTGAGGTTATGGAAAAAAGACATTTTCCGAGAACCTATCCCGAATTTGATGATGCAATGAGGCTAAAAAACCTTGAATATGAACTTCTCGGAAGAATTTGGGAATATACTCCGAAAGAAACAAGAATAAAAAAGCTAAAAATTGCTTCATCAAATACTATGTTGATAGGTACCGCACTGCCTCCGTCCATAAGCTCAAGACGAAACGCCAGAAGAATGCGCAATGACTCAATTCAATTAAGAGAACGTGATAACGTAGGTTTAATTGACGGTTTTTTAAGACTGATTAATCCTGAAAAATACGAAGAATACAGAAAATATAGTGAAGAATTACATAAAAAATATGATCAGGAATATTAATCTTGTTTAATAATAAATTTACTTCCGATTACATGCTGTGCTAAAATGCATGTAACAAGAGGAGTTTATTTTTATGAATTACCACAACATCACCAAGGACGACATGCTAAACGGTGACGGTTTGAGAGTTGTACTATGGACGGCGGGATGCACCCATCATTGTGAAGGATGCCAAAATCCTCAAACATGGGATGTGTCCGGCGGAATTCCGTTTGATGATAAAGCCGAAGAAGAACTTTTCGACGATTTGAATAAAGAACACATTTCGGGAATTACTTTTTCCGGAGGTGATCCAATGCATCCGTTTAACAGAGAAGAAGTTTTAAGGCTTGCAAAAAAAGTAAAAGAAACGCTTCCGAATAAAACCGTATGGCTCTATACGGGATTTTTATTTGAAGAATTAAAAGATA
>CADBOZ010000145.1 GCA_902796515.1 uncultured bacterium
AATTAAAATTTTTTAATAACTTAATAACTGCTTTTTTACTCTGCAAATTGACCATTTGCAGATTTTTATTTTTTGGGGGTTATTTTAATTTTCAAATAATTAAGAAATTGTTTATTTTTTTAAGATTTTAAAAAAACGGTGTTATTTTATAGCTATAAGAAAAATAAAATAAAAAAGGAGATAAAGAATTATGGCTAAAACAATCGGTATTGACCTTGGTACAACCAATTCAGTTGTTGCCGTAATGGAAGGCGGAAAACCGACAGTTATCGCTAATGCTGAAGGCTCCCGTACAACACCTTCTATAGTAAGTTTTACAAAAAACGGCGAAAGACTTGTAGGTCAGCTTGCAAAACGTCAGGCTGTATTAAATCCTGAAAATACGGTTATTTCAATCAAACGTCATATGGGCGAAGATTATAAGAAAAAAATTGACGGTAAAGATTACACACCGCAAGAAATTTCGGCAATGATTTTAAGAAAACTGGCTGATGATGCTTCTAATTATTTGGGAGAAAAAGTTACATCAGCAGTTATCACCGTTCCTGCATATTTTAATGATGCTCAAAGACAGGCAACAAAAGATGCAGGTAAAATCGCAGGTTTGGACGTTCTTCGTATAGTAAATGAACCGACAGCAGCCGCTTTAGCATACGGGCTTGAAAAACAAACAAGTGAAAAAGTTCTTGTATTCGACCTTGGCGGTGGTACATTTGATGTTTCAATACTGGAAATCGGCGACGGAGTTCACGAAGTACTTTCAACATCAGGTGATACACACCTTGGCGGTGATGATTTTGACCAAAAAATAATTGATTATTTATGCGATGAATTCAAAAAAACCGAAGGCATTGATTTAAGAAACGATAAACAGGCAATGCAAAGGTTAAAAGAATCGGCTGAAAAAGCAAAATGCGAATTATCCAGCGTTGTTGAAACAAACATTAATCTTCCGTTTATTACAGCTGATGCTAACGGCCCAAAACACTTAGATATAAGCTTAACAAGAGCAAAATTCGAAGAATTATCTCATGATTTACTGGAAAGATGTAAAACTCCGGTAGAACGTGCAATTAAGGATGCGGGTATTTCAAAATCCGAATTAAATGAAGTTGTTCTTGTCGGCGGTTCAACACGTATTCCTGCCGTTCAACAGCTTGTTAAAGAATATACGGGCAAAGAACCGAATCAATCCGTAAACCCTGATGAAGTTGTTGCGGTTGGTGCTGCTATTCAGGCAGGTGTTTTGGCAGGTGAAGTTAAAGATATTGTTTTACTTGATGTAACACCTTTGACATTAGGTATTGAAACATTGGGCGGAGTTATGACACCTCTTGTACCCCGTAACACAACAATACCTGTTTCAAAATCTCAAACATTCTCAACTGCCGATGATAATCAAACAGCGGTTGATATTCATGTTCTTCAAGGTGAAAGACCTATGGCAAGCGATAATAAATCACTCGGTATGTTCCGTTTAGACGGTATTCCGCCGGCAATGAAGGGCATGCCTCAAATCGAAGTAACATTTGATATCGATGCTAACGGCATAGTTAATGTTACGGCTAAAGATAAAGCAACAAATAAAGAACAAAAAATCACAATCACAAATTCTTCCAACCTGTCCGAAGGTGATATCGACAGAATGGTTAAAGAAGCTGAAGCTAACGCGGATGCCGACAAGAAGAAAAAAGAAGAAGCTGAAATCAGAAACAATGCTCAATCTTTAGTTGCGGCAGCAGACAGAATTGTTAAAGATTTTGAAGGCAAAATCAAAGAAGATGATAAGAAAAAGCTTGAAGAACAAAAAGCTGAACTTAAAAAGGCAGTTGACGAAAATAAATCTGCTGATGAATTAAAGAAATTGTCCGAAAATCTTCAACAGACGATGTATGCTATATCTCAGGCAGCTTATCAGCAAGTTCAACAAGAATCCGCTCAAGGTAACGCTTCGGGTGATGCTCAAAATGCTCAGGACTCATCAAATGATAAAAAAGATGATGATGTTATTGATGCTGAATATACAAAAGAATAATTTCAAATTATATCAATTAAAAGAGCCGTTTAATTTAAACGGCTCTTTTTGTTTAAATTAACCGACTATACTGTCCAAAAAAATTTCATCAATCAGCTTGTATTGTTCAAGCTTTTTTAATATTGCTTCTTCGCTTATATTGGTGTCGGGTTC
>CADBOZ010000146.1 GCA_902796515.1 uncultured bacterium
CATCCTTCCTCCCGCACCTCTAAACGGATATGCAGGCGGCGGAGCGGTAATTATAGAATGGTAACAAAATAAATAAAAGACCTGAGTTTTACTCAGGTCTTTTTGATTTAGTGGTTTTTTATGGATTACTTCGTCACTAACGTTCCTCGTAATAGCTGATGCGGGTTAGCTGAAATACTGTCATTGCAGGAATAAATTAAATTAAATTAAATACTCGTCATCTTTTGGCGTAAACATATAATAAAACTCTTCCGCACCGAAGTATCCCCATGTACCAAGATGCATTGTTTTTACATCCAAAAGACCGCCCTTGCAGGCAATTAGAAGCTGCTTTTCATTTGCTTTAAATATTCTTCCGAATTCCATATCATGCTTGCACTCAACAGCGTGCGCATTAATTATCTTAAAATTTACGCCCCTGAATGTTCCAAATGCATTATAAAAAGGATTACAAGCTCTTATCAATCTTTCAATTTCAAATACGGAAGCGACATTCCATCTTACTCTGAAATTACCGTCAACTTTTGGCGCTTGTTTAAAAGTATTTTCTTTAGGCTGAGGGGTTCTTTTTATTTCGCCTTTGGATTGAATTTCGTTTAAAACCTTAACAAGCGCATCCGCAATCATATAGTTGCTTCTGTTAAATATTGTTCCCATTGTTTCATATGGCGTTAAATCAAACACTTCCTGATAAACAATATCTCCTTTATCAAATTCTTCGTCTATAAAATGAAGTGTTATACCTGAAACTTTTTCTCCGTTGTTTATTATATGAAAATAAGGAGCCGCTCCTCTGTATTCGGGCAAAAGCGACGGGTGACAATTAATATACCCCATTTTTGTTGAATTTATAAAGTCTTTTTTAAGAAGATAGTTAAATGAACAAACCACCCCGATATCCGCATTGAGTGATTTTATTTTATCAATACAATCTTTGTCGTTCGGGCTGTTTTCATACTCTATAAAATTAAGGTTTAATCCTTTAACGTAATTTTTAAAAAATGCGTATGTTTCATGATTTCTTTTTGGCGGAACGACGCCTGCTATATCAAATTTATTTTCAAGAAGCTCATTTAAGCAAACAATTGCCATGTCGGGAATTCCGACAAAAACAATTTTTAATTTTTCTCTTTTTTCTTCTGTTTTCATATTCTTTAATTTTTCCATAAGTCTTTATTTAAAATTGCAAGAAAAGGAATTATTTCAAGACGTCCGATTAACATTAACAGAATAATTATCCATTTTGTAATGCAATGAAGAGAGTTAAAATCTCCCATGGGGCCTATTTGGCTAAAACCGGGGCCGATGTTACCGATAGCGGAAGCTGATGCACTAAGGGCAATCGTTGTATTATTTTCAATTAATGTAATTAAAAAAGCGCCCAGAGCAAATATTACAAGATAAAATATTACAAAAACCATCATTTGAGAAGCGGTATCATTATTTATTATCCCGCCTTCAAGCTTAATCGGATAAACCCCTTGAGGATGTATGATTTTATTAAGTTCTCTTTTTAAATACTTAACAACAAAAACCCATCTTACAATTTTAATTCCGCCGGAAGTTGATGTTGCACAGCCTCCCGTAAAAAATGCAAGGAATAAAATAACCTTACTTGCCGCATCCCAGTTTATATAGTTATCTATTGCAAATCCTGTTGAAGTCATTGTTGCAACGATTTCAAACGTTGATTTTAAAAGTGCGTGTTTAAATTCATAGTTTGAATTTATAAACAAGCTTGTTGCAAGCAATAAACTCAAAAATATAATTATTCCCGTGTATGCTTTAAATTCTTCGCTCTTAAAAAATTGGGATATTTTTTTATTTTTTAAGCCTCTGTATATTAAAATATAATTTATGCCTGCTATATACATAAATACAAGTATGCAAACAGATACGGACGTATTACCGTACCCCATAATACTGTCTTGCATCGGAGAAAATCCGCCCGTTGCCGTTGTTGAAAGGGAAGTTACAATCGCATCATATAAATCAAGTCCGAGATATTTAAGAATTATTGTTTCTATTGCGGTAAATGCCAAATACAATCCCCATAGCCAGCTTGCGGTGTAACGAATTCTCGGAGTTGCCTTGTCTTCCGTCGGTGCCGGAATTTCGGCATAAAACATTTGTCTGCCCGCAACTGATATTTTAGGTAAAACCGCAATAAATAAAACGATTATACCCATTCCGCCGAACCATTGGGTTAATGAGCGGAAAAAATAAAGACTTTTAGGATATATTGAAAAATCTTTTATTATTGTGGCACCCGTTGTTGTAACGCCCGACATACCTTCAAACAGGGCGTTTGTTATGCTGAAATCATAAAAAAGATAAGGTATTGAACAAATCAGTGCAAATAAAATCCACGCAAAAAAAACTATGGTGAGCGATTCGGATTTTTTTATATTATCAATATCCTTTTGAGGAGCTTTATTTAAAGAAAATAAAAAACCCGCACAAAGTGAAATAATTCCCGATATTAAATATATATACCCGCAATGTTCTTTCAGCAAAAAGCATGCAATTATGGGGATTATAAACATAACTCCTATATATTTTGCAATAAGCCCCAGTATATTAAAAATTAAATTATATCTCATTATTTAAGAAATTCCTTAACTCGCACAACGTCATCCGTTTTTGTAAATACAAGCAAAGAGTCATTTGGTCTGATTAATGTTTGACCTTTCGGGATAATAACTTTTGAGCCTCTTTGTATTATTGCAATTACGCACGGAACGGGCATTTTTACTTCGCACAAGGGTTTTGACTCGTAATCTTTATCCAGTTTAATTTCAAGTATTTCCCCTTGTCCTCTTTCTACAGTCGCTATTACATTTGCCCTGAAATCTATTATCCTGTTTTTTATTTCGTTTACGCAGGCTTCTCGCTTTGATATAGCAACGTCTACTCCTACTTTTTCAAATAAATTAGCTGTTGTACCTTGAGAAACTCTTGTTATAACTTTTTTAGCACCGAGTTGTTTTGATAAAAGCGAGCATAAGAGATTTTTTTCATCATTGTTCGTTATTGCAATAACAACGTCACATCTTCCTGTATCTTCTTCTTCGAGTAAATCAAGACTTGTTCCGGAGCCGTTTAAAATCAGCGTTTTTTTAAGATTTTGCGATAACTGTTCGCATCTTTCATAATCGCTTTCAATCATTTTAAGCTTCATTGATGTTTTTTCAAGCTCCTGCGCCAGTTCATATCCTGCCGAACCTCCGCCGATTATTGTTATTTTTTTAACTTTTCCTTTTGATTCAAAAAGTTCGCTTGCCGCAATATCAAGCCCTATGGGTGTTCCCATAAGTATTGCCTTATCGTTAAGTTGAAATTCGCTGTTGCCGTTCGGGATGAACAATTCATCATTTCTTACAATACCTACTACAAGGACTTCCGAATTGAAATAACAATCTTTTAATTTTTTATTTAAAAGTTCAGAGTCTTCCTTAATTCTGTATTCAAGAAGTCTTGCCCTTCCGTGTGCAAAGTTTTCAACATCTACCGCATTCGGGACGGTTATTATTTTAAAAATTTCCTGTACAAGCAGCTTTTGCGGCCAAATAACGGTATCTATACTTAGTGCATAAGCGGATTTATATTCATCCTTAAGGGAATTTAAGGATTCCATTGATTCTTTTTTATTTACAAAACAGATTGTTTGAACATCGGATATCTGTTTTGCCATAAGGCAAGCAATTATATTCGACTCATCATTATTTGACACCGCAATAAAAGCATCCGTAGATTTAATATCCGCATTTTCAAGAATTTTTATATTCAAAGCATCAGCGCAAATTATTCCTATATCAAGCCTTGAAAAAGCATCAAGATTTTTTTGATTAGGATCAATCACCACTATATCGTGATCTTCAAAAAGCTCTGCCGCTATTGATGATGCCATTTCATTTGCGCCGTATATAATAATTCTCATAATTCTTCCTTAAACTAAAAAGGGAACCTCGGAGGAGCGCCGAACGGCATTTTATTTTTTCCTTTTTTAAAAGAATTTTTTAACCCCCCAAGACCTTTCATCATTTTTTTCATCATTTCAAATTGAGATATAAATTGATTAAGCTCATTTAAATCCATGCCCGACCCTTTGGCTATCCTTTTTTTTCTTGAAGCATTCAGGAGATTAGGATTTTTCCTTTCCGCAGGAGTCATTGATTGAATAAATACTTCTATTTTTTTGAATTGTTTTTCGCCTTCGTGAGATATTTTATCGGTATCATCTTTTGATATTCCGAGCGGAAGCATTGATAAAATACCGCCAAAAGACCCTAATGCTTTAATTTGTTTTTGGATTTTTAAGAAATCTTCAAAACTGAATTCGCTTTTGAGCATCTTTTCTTCAAGCATTTTGGCTTCTTTAACATCAATGTTTTTTTGAGCTTTTTCAACAAGCGATACAATATCGCCCATCCCTAAAATTCTGTTTGCCATTCTGTCGGGATGAAAATCTTCAAGCGGTTCAATGTGCTCACCCGTTGCAACAAGTTTTATGGGCTTATGCACAGAACTTACAATACTTAATGCACATCCGCCTTTCGTATCGCCGTCTAATTTAGTTAAAATAATACCGTCAATTCCCAACTGTTCATCAAAGTTCATTGCAACTTCGACTGCCGTTTGACCAATCATCGAATCAACAACAAGTAATTTTTCATTAATGTTGATACTGTTACATATAAGCATCAGTTCCGCCATCATATCGGCATCAATCTGTAATCTTCCCGCAGTATCGAAAATCAGTACCGTATTATTGTGTTCACGGGCATAATTCAGCGATTCTTTTGCTATTTTCAGGACGTTTTTTTCATCATCTATTGTAAAAAAGTCAAGTTTATTATCGTCCGCAAGTGTTTTCAATTGAAGTATTGCAGCGGGACGATAAACATCAAGCGCAACAAGGAGAGGTGATTTCCCTTCTTTTTTCAGTTTAAGAGCTATTTTTGCAGCACTTGTGGTCTTACCCGAACCTTGAAGCCCGAGCATCATAATAATCGACGGATTTGTATCCAGTTTAAGAGGTGATTGTTTCTCGCCAAGAAGCCTTGTAAGCTCATCATTTACTATTTTAATTAATGTTTGCGACGGATTAGTTGACTCAACAACACGTTCTCCCTCGGCTTTATCTTTAATTGAAGAAATAAAGCTTTTTACAACATTCAGCGACACATCCGCACCGACAAGAGCGCGTCTTATCTCACGAAGTGCATCGGACATATTTTCTTCGGTAAGAGTTGCTTTACCTGAAGTATTTCTTATAATTTCCTGTAATCTTTGAGATAAACTATCAAACATAAAAATATTTTACTATAAAAATTTATATTTCATAAATGCTAAAGTATTTTAAACTTAATGTAAAGTTTTGTAAAAAAAGTATATATTTTTGATATATCAAACTTTAATTTGTTTTTATTTATATATAAGAAGTACAAAAAGGAAATAAATATGGACAGCAGAACAAGTTCTATATTAATTAATTTAAAATTGGACTTAAACACGGCACTTATTGCAAATCAATATATGGAGTCAAAATCCGATATAGAAGAAGCGGAAAAAGGCAATAAGAAAAAAATATACAGAAACATGACCTCAGCACTTAAAGAATGCTATCTTACGGGTTCTTTAAAGTACGGAAATAACTTTGTATACTAGTAATATTAAATTATATAAAATAAAAAAAGCGGAAATTATTCCGCTTTTTCTTCTTTCTTTTGGTTTTTAAATTCTTCCGGACAATCAGGTCTGTCTTGATTCCATCTTTCCAGTCCCATTTGTTTTCTGACTAAACCTATTCCGACATGCACCCTCCACTCATCCATTTTTAATTGAGCTGCAAGTATCTTGTGACAGCCGATTGGAGGTGTCGGCAATAACGGTTCATATAAATTTTTAATTGCCATCATTTGATCGGGTGTAATTGCAAGTTTTCTTTTCGGGAATTGAATTTTCGGAAGCATCATTTTTTGTCTTATTAAATTAATTCCGAAAAATACTTTTCTTGCTTCCAAACCGATTGCTTCCGCAATAACTTCATGCGCATCCGGATTTGGTAAAGGAAGCATCTTTTTGTACATTTCTTCAATTGCCGCCAGTTGTTCCTTGTTAACAAGTAATGGTTTTGATTTATTCGGTTTTTGCGGGCGTCTGTTATTAAAACCGCCTCTTTGTCCCGGACGCTGCGGGCGTCTGTTATTATTATTTCTTTGATAACCGCCGGATTTTTGACGTTGAAAACCGCCTTGATTATTTTGCGGACGATTGTTGTATCGTCTTGTATAACCTTCGGGGTTTCCCGAACCTGCGCTGTAACCTCTGGAGTAATCCTGAGTTACACCGTTTTCGTCCGTAGGAGCGGCAGGTGTCGATGCTTTATCCGGATACAGACAGTCCGGACAAATAACTCTTTTAGGATTTTTTGTTTCAAACTCTTTGCCACATTTAATGCATTTGTTAGTATACATTATTGCAATCTTTCTATTGTTTTAGTCCCATCACTTAATGAAATTAATTTAACAGGCAATATTTTCTAAATAC
>CADBOZ010000147.1 GCA_902796515.1 uncultured bacterium
ATACAACTAAAAATGCAATAAGAAATGAAATTATAATTAATAAAGCTACTCTTTCTTTCATTTTCAGTTCTGTTCTTTCTAACTATAGACTTAATACTAGCATAAAAAAAACAAAATAGCATTTTATTAAATTTTAAAATGCTTATAATTTATTCAAAAACAACAACTCTGTTTCTTCCTGTTTCTTTTGCTTTATATAGGGCATTATCAGCATTTTTGTATAATATTTCAGGCTCTTTATCGGATTTTTTAAATTCGCTGACACCTATTGAAACGGTAACGGAAATCTCTTTAACATCTTTAATTTTATATTCTTCAATATTTATTTTCTTTTTTTCAACACTCTGTCTTAATCTTTCGGCTACAATTTTTGCTTCTTCAAGTTTTGTATGCGGAAGCAAAAATATAAATTCTTCTCCGCCGTAGCGGGAAGCTATGTCTTCTTCACGCAATTCTTTCTTGATTGTTTTTGCAACATTTTTTAAAACGCAATCCCCTACTGCATGCCCGTATGTATCGTTAACTTTTTTAAAGAAATCAATATCCGACATAATGCAGCATAAAGGTTGGTTTTGTCTTTTTGCGGAAGCTACTGTTTCTTTTAAACGCTTTTCAAATTGATGACGGTTATTATACCCCGTCAGAGCATCAAGTGTAGCATATTCAAGCACTTCTATATATGATTTTGCTCTTTCTATTGTAATTTGCGCCTGCTGTTTTATTTCTTCAAGATATTCAAGCTCTTTGGATGTTATTTTATCAAAATGATTATACGCAACAATTGCCCCGTAAGGTTTAGAGTCGATTATAAGAGGGAAAATACCCATTTTTCCGTCACGCTTCATAATTGTTGAAGATTTCGGGGTAATTTCTTCCAAATATTCATATATTTTGCTGTCCGAACATTTTTTCGGCCATATTAGTTTATATTCTTTTTTATTTTTATTTTTTATAAAAATGTAAATAAGATGCTCCAATATAAAACCGTCAATCATTTCTCCCATAATCGGAAGTATATAATCAAGCTCATATTGAGTTTCAGTTATTTTTGCAATATTTCTTACGGTTTGGTGGAATTTTGAACTTGTTTTGATTATCTCTTTGTTTTTTAAAGTAACGGTCAGCATTGAAATTTGCGCCGTTGCAAGAGGTAATATTTCAAAAAATTCATTTGCGGCTAAAATCTTTTTTCTTGTTGTTAATTTGGCAAGTCCGAGTGTTTTATTTTTCTGAGCTATCGGAAAATATAAAACTTTGTCATTGATTTCATAGCTGCTTTTCTGAATAAGGAAATTATCAAAATATTTCTTAATTTCCGCATTTTCTTCGTTTTGGATTAAGCTTTCCCACGGTTTTTCAAAATCCTTTAGAAGAAAAGAATACTCATCCATCATATATATTTTTAAATCTTCCACGGGAAAAAATATCTCAAGAGCTTTAGTAAAACTTTGCATCAAAGATTGTCTGTTTATGGCAGTTTCATAAGAAGTTATAAGCGAGTATGTAAAATTATAGAGTTTTTGAGCATCCATTAAGTTTTATCCTCCGAATTTTTCCTTTCCTTCGCATACTTTAAAATCTTCTATAATCTCATTATTATTTTTGTCTTCTTCAAGAACGAGTTTTCCTGCTTTATATTTCGGTTCTTTTGAAGCTTTTTTTTCGTCAAGATGTTTGTATAATTTATCATCGTTATTTAAAAGAGCTATCTTTTGACCCACATCCATCAGCATATAGAATACATATTGCGATTTTTCGCTGTTGCCTTTTGCGGATAATATAAGGTTTGCTTTTTGAAATTCTTTATTTGCACCGATGTAATCTTTCATATTATTCAAAATTACGGCAAGATTAAAGTGTGCCTCATATTCCATCGGCTCTGTTTCAATCGCCTTACAATAGTAATATCCGGCTTTATGATAATTTCTTAGCAGTTGATAAACAAGTCCTAAATTATAATTTGAATTATACGATTTTAAAATATCAACCGCTTCGATATAGGAATTTTCCGCATCTTTCAGATATTTATTTTTTAATTCGTTATTTACACCCGCAAGCATTGATTTTGTTCTGTATGCAAGCCCCATATTATAATACGCCACACCTTTGTTATGCTTATGGGATTTTTTTCCGTCAAGAACAAAGGGGATTTTTATCAGCTTCGGATTATCCGAAATTATTTTTTCATATTGTTTTATTGCTTCATCAATTTGATAAATTTCCGATAAAACAATTGCATAGTCAATTCTTGCAATTTCGTAGTCAGGTCTTACATCAAGAGCTTTTTTATAATTTTCTATGGCGGAATAATAATCTTCATAAACAACATATATGTTTGCAAGATTATACATTGCCCTGTAGTGCCTCGGGTGAAGCCTTATGCCTTTTTCATAAAAATAAATCGCTTTGCTTAATTCTTTATTTTTAAATGCTTTATCACCTTTATATATTTCCCAGTAGCCTTTTGCGGCTCTGTATACTCTTTTATAAGCATCGAAAAAGAAAAACATACTCAGTGCAAACAAGATAATAAGCAGAAAACTTATTATCTTTGCGATTGTAGATTGAAATATTTTTTTAAGTTTATTCATTTTATCCGGTGATGGTTCTTCTTATTTTTATGTTTCAAAAAGCTTGTATAATCTTTCTTCGATTAGCTTCTGGTCAAGTTCATTTTGAATTTTATTTATGTTCATAGCTTTTTGATATTGTTTTGCTGCAATAATCTTTTCTCCCAATACTTCATGGCTTCTTGCAAGATTAAAATGCGCAAGAACATAGTTCGGGTTAATTTCAACTGCGGTTTTAAAGTATTCTATCGCTCTTGTAGCATCTCCAAGACCGTCAAGGAACACAACGCCAAGATTATTATAGGCAATATCATAAGTTGAATCAAGTTCAATTGCTCTTGAATAGTAGATTATTGATTTTTCAATGCAGTCTTTTTCCCAATATGCCATTGCAAGGCGGGAATATATTTTCGGATTGTTATCATCATCTTTTAGGGCAAGACTGTAGTATTCAATTGCATTATCAAGGTTTTCCATATCATAGTAAATATCTGCAATTGCTTCATGGATTTGAGCTTTGTTTTTGGTTAAAAGCAGGCTGTTTTGAAGCATTGAAATAGCGGCTTCGCTATTGCCTTTAACCTGATGATATATTGTTGCCAGAGCTTGTGCAACAACGCTTGACCATTCGTCATTCGGATTTGCTTCAAGCGCTTTTTTGTATAATTCTATTGCGCTGTCGTATTGTTCAAGCTGAACATAAGCATAAGCAAGAGAATTTTGATAATACGGATTATTTTCATCATATTTTAAAGCAAGCTTAAATGCGCTCAGGGCATTAATTTTTTCGTCTTTTTTAAGGTACAAATGTCCGAGTTCATAGTAACATTTTGAAAGTTCGGGATATTTGTTTGTTAAAATCGTGTAGTAGTCAATTAATTCGTTAACTTTGTCACTTTGATATTCTTCAACAAATTCAATAGCGTTAACCACTTTCATAGGGTCGTTATTTGATAATATAACAACATTATTTAAGCAATCAAAAGCAATATCATATCTGCTTTTTTTAATCGCAATGCGTGCCATTCTTTCATATAAAACTATGGATTTTTTAGAGCTGTCCGCAACGCTTAAATAAATGTTATATGCTTTCTTTTCGGATTTAATTTTTTCAAAAAACTCGCCGACTGTTTTGTATTTAACGAATGTCAAATCATCCGCAATATTTCTTACAAGCATCTTAATGCTTGCTTTATCAAAAATGCTCATCAAAGTTCCGGTTATACCGTAATAAAGAGCATTTGTGTAATCTTTAATTGTTTTTTTGCATTTTGCTGATTTAATTTTTTCTAAGCACGTTAAAGCAAGAACAAGTCTTGTTCTTGAAGTTGCGGGATTTAATTTAATCGCTGTTTTAAATTCTTCTTTTGCTTCATCAAATTCGGAATTTAAAGAAAGAAAATACCCGAGATACATATGCGCATTTGCGTCATTAGGATTGATTTTTACCGCCTTTTTGCATTGCTCGATAGCCGAGTCAACACCGATTTGCCCGTTATTATGCAGCAATGTGGCAAGGTGATAATAAGCACCTGCCTGATCGGGGTTTTCTCTTAATGTTTCAATATAGCAATTAATGGCAGTCGTCAAGTCTTCTTTAGTGTCTTTAAGAAGATATCTTTGATGAGCTTCAACAGCCATATCCATTTTAGTCTGTGTCTTAGTCATAATAGTATCGTTCATTCCTCGGGGAAATTTATTCTTCTCTTTTAACATTGAATTCCTTGCTCGATTAAATGTGTACTTAATCAAAGCAACGGTCATGAATGATTATGCTTTAATATAAAATTGATTAAATCATCCGGATGGTGTAGATTTTTAAACGGATTATTCCTCTTGCTTTAATAAGGGGGCTTGTTGCAGTAGCGTTGCTCCTCCCCCTTGCCAAAGGGAGGGTAGGTTGGTAAGGAGAGAGAGGAAGGTTAGAATGTGTTACTCCTCCCCCTGAAACAGGGGGAGGTTGGGTGGGGGTAGGTTGATAAACCAAACCAATCATACCTCACCCCGACCCTCTCCTAATCTTTAGGAGAGGGAGTAAAGCTTGTTCCTCCCCCTATACTAGGGGGAGGGTAGGAGGGGGTCATCAAATTAAGATAAGCCGTTATCTATAAAATCAATCAGCCTCTCATACACACCCTCAATATTATTATCAATATCCGTATTCCAAAATCTTATTACCCTGTAACCCAAACCTTCAAGATATTTTGTGCGTTTTATGTCATATTTAATATTTTCTTCTTCGTTATGCTGTCCGCCGTCAAGTTCAATTATAATTTTCTCTTTTCTGCAGGCAAAATCAACAATATAATTTCCGATAGGATATTGACGGGTAAATTTTAAACCTTTTAATTGTTTATTGCGAATAAGACTCCATAATTTTTGTTCTTGTATCGTAGAATTTTTTCTCAAATTTTTGGCTTTTGTGTATTTTTCATCCATGGATAAAATTATAGCATAAGTTGGTGTTTCAAGTCATACCTCACCCCTGCCCTCTCCTAGTCTTTAGGAGAGGGGTAATTTTAAGTTCCTCCCCCTTTGGCAAGGGGGAGGGTAGGAGGGGGTTAAAGAAAAAATCTATCGCATCGGCTATCGCATTTTGCTCCTGACAAATTCACCCTTCGGGCAAGAATTTGAAACGTCGCTGTCGTAATGCACGCAACAAATCTCAACGATTTGTTGCTATCACATCGGCTTGCGCATTTTGCTCCTGAGTGCCTGCGGCACACGTCGCCTATCGACAATTACGTAAAGCCAAGCTCATCGCTTGTCTTTACTTCACTCCGGCTGTCGCATAAAATAAGCGGCTTAGGAAAAACCTAAACCGCTTAAATTTTATGAAACATTGATTATAAATAATCAACCGTCCGCTAACTAAGGAGCAGGAATGTATGAAGCACCTTGGTATACATTGAGCAAGCTTTGAACATCGTTCTTGTTACCTGCTTCAATTACAGCCATTGCGCTATCATAGTTAGCGTGGTTAGCTAACCAGCCTGCAACTTCCTGAGCAACCGCACTGATTTTATCAGCAGCGCCGTATGCAGTTTCGCCGATTTTGATGTTTTCGATACGTCCTGCGCCTGCGCCATCGGTAAATCCTGTAACAGCAGTTAGGTCATTATCTGCGGTTACGCCTGTTACTTTAGCTGCAGCACTGAAGTACTTATCGATTTCAACAACACCGCCTGCAAACTTATCATTATTTATTGCGTTTGTAATAGCTGCTGCTGTCTTGAATGCATCTTTTTGCATAATCTTGAGGTCGCTGCCAAGTTTATAATCATTGCCGCTCTTTTCAACATCAAAGAATAACATTAAATCATCAGCTACTAATGTTTTATTCTTTTCTGCGGTTAATACTAATGTATCACCTGTATGAGTTTCATCAAGAGCAACATTACCTGCATCAGAGATTTCAAGATTTGCTTTCTTGCCGAATGTTACATTATATGTATCATCGGTTGCATTACCTGTTGATAAATATTTATCAGCGCCTGCAGTGTATGTCCAGCTTGAAGCTTCTGTTGCAGTTGAGTAGATGATATCATTCTTAGCCGAGTCTTTGAATGTTACAATTTCACTATCTAAGCCAACAGCGATATTGTTAGTTTTAGCTTTTGATAAATCAAGTTCTGTACCTGCTTGATTAGTTGCTTTATCTGTGAATTGATAAGCAGTACCTGTTGCATCTTTGAATTGAACATTAGCTAAGTTATCAGCATATAAAGGTTCATTATCTTCATCTGTTGCACGATTTCCGCTTGCATCAACTTTTTGAGCAAGATATCTTATAGATTCACCTTCTGTTCTAATTGTAAGTGTATCGTTTGCGCCATTATATACAAATTCGTAATCTGAAGCTGAAAGTTTTTCAGCACCTTTTCCTGCAGATATTTGGATAGTATCTTTAGCACCTTCAACTGATATAATTGTATCGGCACCGTGACCGTATTCAGCAGTATATGTTTCAACGAAAGTATTTTTAAGACCGCTTACAACACCATCTTTAACGGTGAATGCAGGTTCAGCACCTTTTTTAGCTTTAGGTTCAACCAAGAATATATCGTTTCCTAAAGTACCTTGAGCGGTTCCGCCTGTTGTTCTGATTCCGATTTGAACTTGATTGTTATCTCTTAATGATTTGCCGTTAACGGCTACATCCGCAATACTCATGTCTTTAGCATAGTTTTTGAATGTTACTGTGCCAAGGGCATCTTTAGAAGCATCAACTTCAACAACCTGTGTAGTATCAGTATCAACAATTCCAAGTTCTTGTATTGAATGTTCTTCTGTAGAACCTGTAAAGATGTAACTGTATTTATTAACTTCTTCACCTGCAGCAATTGCATAAGTCGTAGCTTCAGTTGTAGCTTCTCCGTGTTTATATTGTGTATGTTCAGCATCCGTAGCATTCCAAGTATAAACGGTTTTTTCGGTAGTTCTTACAAATACTCTGGATGCATCTTCTGTGTACACATCTTCGGCTGGTACACCAAGGTATGCATTAACAACTTCAGTGCTTAATTCAACTAATGCAGAATCGTTAACTTTTGCTTTATAAGTTATACCTGCTTCTGCGCCTTCTTCTGCTGCTTCGCCTTCGCCAACTACCCATTTATGAGTTGTATAGTTGTATGTATTTGTGCGAACTTTGAGGGTTCCTCCATCATCATATACTTCATTAGCTTGTAATTCAGTAACTGATGTTGCAGCTTCACCTGCTGTAGTGTATTTAACATATTTTTCAATTGTATTTGTTGCTGCAACATTTGCTACGATATCATTACCCACTTTTTCATAGTAGAGTTGTTTTGGTTTTGCAAGGTTGCCGATTGTTACTGCTAAATCTTCATCTTTAGTTAAAGTAACAACATCTTTACCAAATGCGCTTGCTCCAGACATGTTGATTTTGTTATCACCGGTACCGAGTTTGAATGTATCATCTTTTGCCGTACCTTCGGCAACGTCATTTAACCATGTACCCGTGTAAGCTAAGCCTTTGTTCTTAATTTCTTTACCTTTAAGTGCGAAATCTTGAGCAAATAAATCATCACCGCCGACAATAACATCTGCACCGAGGTTTTTAGCTGCAGCACCTTTGAATACAAAGTTACCGATTTTTGTATCACCTTCATCAATTAAAGCATTTTCGTTTTCATCGATAAATGCAGTTGCTGTAGCATCTTTACCGTCAGAGAAATATGCAAAATTTAATTTTTCAGCAGGTGTTTCTGCATTATCAAGAACAAATAATTCTTCACCTTTTGTAAGGTTAATTGTTGCACCTTTGTCTGCAAACGATGAAATCGCATGAGCACCTACGCCGTCGTCTGCTTTTGACCAGTAAGTAAGCACATTAGAACCTAAACCGAGTTTATAAGTTAAACCGTCTTTAGCTTCCGCTTTTTCATCTAACCAAGTACCTGTTGTGTAGTTACCTTTTTTATCAGCAACAGCATCGTAGGTTTGATTTCTTAAATCTGCAACACCGTTAAGAATGGTTGCACCAGGGTCTTTTGCCGCATAGTTTTTGATTCTGAAATCAACAATAGAAACATCATCTGAAGTATCTGCAGGTGTTTGGTTGTCACGAGTTACAGATACAACAACGTCTTTACCGTCGATTTTATATTCAGAATTAATAGTGTCTAAAAGTACCACTGAATTATCATCTCTTAATGTAACATTATCACCTTTAACAGCATTAACTGTTACTTCGCCGTATTTTTTATTAAGGTTATATAAAACAGTATCATTACCGCCGCCAAGAGAAAGGGTTGTTTTTTCAACACCTTCGCCTGCCAAAGTGATTGATTCATCAACATAAGTACCTTTGAATGTTGCTTTATCGCCTTTAGCATTCAAATAAATGTTTTTACCTTTATCATTTTTAGCAGCAAGGTCGATATCATATAAAGCATCAGCCATTCCGATATTATTCAAATTACCGAATATATCTCCGGATTCTGTTGTAACAGTGATTGATCCTCCGAGTTCCCTGTCATTAACGTTATCTTTTGCTGCAATACCTTGAACTGTAACGGTACCTAATACAGTTGATTTATCAACTATTGTAATTTGGTCATCTTCATCTTCAATTAAATTTAAAACATCAATAATATCCTGACTTGTTACAGGAGTATCATCAAATGTATATGAGAATTGCGGTTCTGTTGTTTCAGTTCCGGTTTTTGCATAAGAGAAGTTTGTTACAGGAGTATCATCTTCTTCGTATTCACCTTCATTTACCGTATATTCTATTACAGTTTTAACGGTTTGGTATACATCTGTAGCCGTAAGGTTTCTATCACCGTCAGCAGCAAATAAAGCGTTTATCTCTTCAGCGGATAAATCATGACCGTTTATTGAGAATGTAGCGCTTGCAGCAGTTGCATCGGTTTCTTGAGATTCTTGAGCCCAACCGCCTGCGTTTTCGTTTAAAGTAACATCCCAATGATATACTGTTTTATTTGTTCCGTCATATACTGTCTTTTTAACACCTGTTAAATTATCGAGTTTTGATACTTCCGTAACTGTTTTTGTGAAATCACCGATTGCTACGCTATCATAAGCTGTAAGAATAGCATCTTTTCCGTTATGAGTTAATTCAATCTGACCTGCTATATCATTAGTGAAGTTGATATTTGTTAATTCGCCTTTGGTAACTTTAACGATATCATTTCCGAATTCACCTTCGCTAAGGTCGATATTGATATTGTTATTACCTAAGCCTGCAGTAATTGTATCATTACCCTTAGAACCCGTGATATCATCATTGCCAAGACCTGTATTGATTGTATAACCTTTGATTTTGTTGTCAACCGGGGCATAGGTAAGATCAACAACATCAGCTACAGCCGTACCTGTTAATTTATTACCTTTTTCGGGAGCGAACATATAGTTTTCTGTTGATGCAACTACATCAAGAACATCTGTGTTTACTCCGTCAATTGAAACAGTTGCGCCAAGGTCTTTAACGCCTGCATTTTGAATAACAAATGTTGCTTGAGGAACGTCGGAAACGCCTGTAAAATCGCTAGCATCATTAGTTTCATAATCATCTTGTTCAATTTTGGTTTTGGTTGTATTTCCTGCAATTTGGCTATAATATTTAATAACATCACCTGTGCTTGTTTCGGAATAACCAACTGCTTCTGTTCCTGCGGTTAAAGTAGTTGCATCAGTTGCTGCAGTTCTTGTACCTGTTAGAGCAACTTGTTTATAGAATGTGGGAATTGTTTCCAAATTTTCACCTGTTGCGGTAAATTCAAGAGTTTTAGCAGTTTCGCCTGTTCCGAATGTTGCAACAAATGTATCAGAAGCAACGTCACCGTCTTTTTTATCAACAACTATAGCGTCGCCATCTGCAACCCATTTAGAACCTGCATCTTTTGTAGCGTCATATTTGTATTTTTGAGTTGTGGTTTTACCTGTTTCATTATCAACCGTTACTGTTGTTCTTGTTAAAGAGTCAGCGGTTGCTTCTGTATTGGTATTTCTAACACCTTCAGCAGTATATGTAACAGCACCTGTCTTGTAGGCAGTAACTACAACATCTTTTTTGTTTTCTGATAATTCATAATAGATTTGACCGTCAATATCGCCTTCGAATTCTAAAGTTAATTTTTCGCCTTTTGTTAAAGTAATTTTATCTTCGCCGAATGTTTTAGTCGGGTCGGATAAATCAGTTGTAACAACGTTATTACCTAAACCTAATTTATAAGTTTCACTATCTGTACCATTTGCAACTTTTTCGCTTAAATAGTTACCTGTGTATACGCCTTTTTTAGCTTCAAGGTGAGTAAATTTAAAGGTTTTAAGGGATTCAGTACCAAAAGAAACATCATGCGGAAGTCCTAATGCTTCATTGCCGAGAATATCTTTTGCAGCAGCACCTTCTAATTTGAATGAGCCGATTTTAGTATCGTTAGTATCAAAATTTGTATCTGCAGAAGCATAAGCAGTTACAACTACATCTTTACCGTCAATTTTTGCATCATATACTACATTTGTTTTATCAGTTATAGCAGATGTGCCTGTGATTTCTAAATCTTCACCTTTTGTCAATTTAACGATATCATCGCCGAATGATTGAACATCATCTGTAACAGCAAAGCTAATTTCATTTTTACCTGCTCCGCCCGTGATTGTATCGCTATTTTTAGAACCTGTAATATAGTCATCACCTGCGCCTGCGTTGATTGTAACACCTTCACCTGCTTTTTGAAAATCAAATGTATCAGAAAAAGCTGTACCTGTAATTACTTTCGGTGCTTTTTTGTAGTCTGATTTTAATGTGTATGAATTAAATAAGTTATTATTAACAACTTCATCCACATTAATAATTTTACGTTTTGCTCCGTATTCATTAAATGTATTTACATCGGAACCTACAATATATTTGAATGCCGATTTACCGTTCTTTGCAAAATAATTTTTTACAAGGAAATGGTAAACGTCGTCAATTGTAAGTAATAAATCCTGGCCTTTTACGTCTGCTGATGTAACATGAAAATCATTGTCTGTCAATTCTCCATCAGTGATTATAAGACCTTGTTTTGAACCGTCGATTTCAACCGTATCACCTGCAGTTAAATCATTTAATTTTTGCTGATAAAAATTTTTAACATTAAGAGTTTTATCAGACAAAAGATCATCAATTGGTAATTGCATGCATAACTCCTTTACTAATAGTACTATTACAAATCGTATAAAACGAATATTATATACAATTCTACAGGTTCAATTTTATACTAAATTTTTCGGAATGCAAAATCAGAAACAAAGTAAAAAAAATCTGGCAAAAGTAATTATACTGCGGGATTTTAGGAATTTACAATTCTTAATATTTAAAATAAATACGGAATTTAAAGGAGTTTTTTGAACATAAATCAACTTTATGCAGTAGAGGTGCTTTCATAGTCAATATGATTAGAGGCTTTAATCGGGGTAACACGCATTCCTGTCATTACGAGCGATAGTGAAGTAATCCATTTTGAAAATGTATACCTTCTTGCTTTTGGATTGCTTCAAAGCCTTGCAGCTTTTCGCAATGACGGGATTTCTCGTAACCCACAATCTTGTCACTGCGAACGATAGTGAAGCAGTCCATTTTCAAGATGTATAGCTACATGCATTGGATTGCCGCGGCTAAAGCCTCGCAATGACATTATTTCGGTCAACCAGCACTCCTGTCATTACGAGCGATAGTGAAGTAATCCATTTTGAAAATGTATACCTTCTTGCTTTTGGATTGCCGCGGCTTGCGCCTCGCAATGACAGGATTGCGGACAATAACAAGGAATTTCAATAACACCTATTGCAATGAAACAAAATATCCAATAGTATTAAACAATGAAACAAGCATACATATATATATTATTCAATAAACGCAACGGAACTTTATATACAGGTGTTACCTCTGACCTTGTAAAAAGAATTTATCAGCACAAAAATAAAGCAACGGATGGTTTTACGAAAAAATATGACGTAGATAAGCTTGGATATTATGAGATTTTTGACAATATTGCACAGGCAATTACAAGAGAAAAACAAATTAAGGCAGGTTCAAGAAAAAGAAAGCTTGAATTAATTGAATCATTTAATCCTGATTGGGAAGATTTGTATTATAAGATTATCTGAAATATAAGAGTTGCAAGTGGATTGCTTCAAAGCCTTACGGCTTTTCGCAATGACGGGATTTCTCGTAACCCACAATCTTGTCACTGCGAACGACAGTGAAGCAGTCCATTTTCAAGATGTATAGTTGCATGCATTGGATTGACGCGGCTTGCGCCTCGCAATGACAGTATTTCAGGCAATCAACTATTACTAAAATTTCTTCGTCACAAGTGCGAAAATGTCATTATAGCAAATTGCAATCATTAAGATTATTAATAATATAAAGAAGAAATTATTTATCTTTTCCGCTGTTTCTTTATCGGGTTTTTTGCCTGTCAATTTTTCAATCACAAGAAACATAACATGTCCGCCGTCGAGTGCCGGAATAGGCAAGAAATTCATTATTGCAAGGTTAATACTAATCATTGCGGTTAATAAAATTCCGTTCAGCATACCTTTTGAGGCAATTATATCTCCGCCGACTTTAACAACAGCAATAACTCCGTGCATATCGGATGCCGAAACTTTGCCGCAAACGAGCTGCCACAGACTGTATAACATTGTTGTTGTAGTTGTATAAATATAATCAAGAGATTTTACAACAACCTGTTTCGGGGTCTTTGTTTCAACATAAACATCTTCCAAACTAAGCATTACGCCGAGCAAACCGTCATTTTGAATTATAACTCCGTTTGCTTCAATTTCTTTTCCGTCCCTTAAAAATACGATATTTAAGGGTTTATATGTATCCGACAATGCAAGAGCAAGGTCATTTAAGGATATCGGCTGTTTTATCGTATATTCTTTTTTATTATAAATTTCGTTTCTCAGTTCAATTTGTTCTTTATTTAATTCAATTCCTGTTTTTTTGTATTTTTCCAAACCTTTTAAAACATCTTTATTAACATCAAGTTCCGGTTCGGCTTTTACGGAAGGAAGAATAATTTTATCGCCCGTTTGAAGCTCTTCTTTAATATTCGGATTTAGTTTTTTTAAATCTTTCAAATTTTCTTCAACAAGCGTTTCTTCAGCAAAATTATCAAAGAGTTTAGAATTTTTTGTGTAAAAAGTCAGTTGATAAAATGAATTGATGTCATTTCCATTGATTTTTTGGAATTTATCGCCTTTTTGAACATTAAATTGCTGAATATTTGAGGTTGTTTTTTCGGCAAAGTTATTTACAAAAATATTCTGGTTTGAAGTCGGAAGTTTATGGAACCATATTGCGCAAAAAATTACAAGAACAACCGCAAATACAATATTCATAATAACTCCGGCGGAAACTATGATTAATTTTTGCCATATTGTTTTATTTTCATATCTTTCGGGCGAGTCTTCGGGAATTATTTCTTTTTCTTCCTTATTTTCTTCCTTATTTTCTTCCTCTTTATCGTTAATCATATCGTCGTCAATAAAAGACACATATCCGCCGAAAAGGAAGCTATGAAGCCAGAAGTCTGTTTTTCCGAGTCTGAACATTTTCCAGCTCGGGCCAATCGGCATTCCTATTCCAAATCTTTCAACTCTTACTCCGAATAGTCTTGCCGCAATAAAGTGACCTATTTCATGTACTAAAATAAGCAAGCTTATCAGTATTAACATTATTAATTGATTCATTGTATCCTCTATTTTTCTTTATCCGGATCAATTTTTTTGTATAATCCGAAAATGCTCGGCTTAAAAGAACTTAAATACTTTTTATTTTCGCTTAAAAGTAATCTTAATTTTTTATTTTGTTCTTCTAATTCTTTTGTTCTTTGCCCTAATTTTTTGTTTTCCTCTTTTAAATTTTCAAGTTCGGGCAGATTTTTTGCTTCGGTTGTGAATATTTGATTAATATTTTTGGCAATCTTTTTTGCCATTGTACGGGCAATCATACTGATTGTTCTTTCGGAAATATCAAGTTTAAACTCATTACCTTGAGGAAGATTATTGGGATTAAAATCGGCATTTTTTCTTTGTAATTCCGAAATTACATATTCTTTAAATTTTTCCTGTGCTTCAAGTGACTCGGATAACAGGCTCATATCATCAAATTCATCGCTATTGGCGGAATTTTGTAACATCATGGCATCATTATTCGGGTCTTTCGGAAATTCTTCTCCTCCGAGTTGCATTGCACCTTCTAATATTCCGACTTTTTGTTCTTTTATTTTCGGGGCTGCAGGCTGGTCATCAAAAATATCGTCTTTTAGTTTAACATCTCCGATATCACCGAGTTCATCAAGAGATGGCACATCTTTCATTTTATCAAGCAGCGATGAACCGTCGGATAAAGATATATTATCCAGTATATCCGCTGTTTGACGGTCTATCGGTGTTGCTTTTTTTACGGGCTCTTGCTTTGGCGGCATCATTTGCGGTGCCTGTTGTTGATACCCGTACTGGGGCATCTGGGGAGGCATCGAATAAGGTTGTTGATACCCGTACTGGGGCATTTGAGGCGGCACCTGGGGAGGCATCTGGGGAAGAACCTGCGGGGGAATTTGAGGCTGCGGCATCGGAGCAGGCCTCGGGCTTAATTCTCTTATTACTTCCGTACCGGAATTCATTGCATTCTGGTTATCTTTTCCGTTAAAAAGGTTGTTTTGAATTATGTCAAGCACATTTTTATCGTAAAATTCACTTCCCTGTTCATCTTCAAAAATAGATTCAACTTTCCATTTCTTAAAGAAAGTATCCAGTGTATATGCATCTATAAAATAGCCTTTAGATGCGAGTGTTTGAAGTATTTCAGATTTTGTGTAAACATTTGATGCCATAATTCAACCCGCAATTATTATACGATAAATCGATAATGTAGTCTATATTGAAATAATTCTTTTAATTTTTTATCGCTTTAACTCTGTGTTGTTCAATTAAAACCATTAATACAGAGATATCAACAGGCTTTACTCCGCCTATCCTCATGGCTTGTCCTATTGTTTTGGGTTTAATTTTTTTAAGCTTATCTTTGGATTCTGTTGAAATTTGTTTAATTGAGTCATAATCTATATTTTCAGGAATTTTTATATTTTCGGTTTTTGTTTGTTTTTCAATTTGTTCGTTTTGACGTTTGATATATCCGTCATATTTTATTAAAACTTCCGATTGCTCCTCGATATCTCTTATTAAATATTTATCTTCGGTATCAAAAGCATTGAAATAGCCAAGCTCTTTTAATACGGAATAATCAACATTCGGTCGTTTTAAAAGGTTATAAGCGCTAGCGCCTGTTTCAAAATTCTCATTATGTTTAGATAATATTTCCTTATTTTTATCATTTAAAGGAATTTTAAATTCTTCAAGCCTTTTAATTTCCTTTTTAATTTGTTCTTCTTTAAATCTTTTTCTCAGAATATCTTCTTCTTTAACAAGCCCCGCTTCGTATCCTAATTCCGCCAATCTTAAATCGGCATTATCCTGCCTTAAAATAAGCCTGTATTCACTTCTTGAAGTAAGCATTCTATAAGGTTCGTCAATATCTTTGGTTATTAAATCATCGATTAATGTACCGATATAAGAATTTGAACGTGTAACTTTAATATATTCCTTATTATCAAGGTAATTTTTAGCGTTAATTCCCGCAATAAGTCCTTGTGCCGCTGCTTCTTCATAACCTGATGTTCCGTTTATCTGACCGGCTAAGAATAACCCTTTGATTTTTTTGGTCATCAAGCCGCAATCAAGCTCAAGAGCACAAACACTGTCATATTCAACAGCATAAGCAGGTTTTATAACGGAAGCATTTTCTAACCCCGGAAGAGAATGTATCATTTTAAATTGTGCTTCAATAGGCAAGCTTGTTGAAAATCCCTGAATATAAACCTCATAAGTATCTTTTCCTTCCGGTTCAATAAAAATATGATGCGAAGGATTATGCGCAAATCTTATGACTTTATCTTCAATACTCGGACAGTATCTCGGGCCGACACCTTTAATTAAACCCTGATAAAGAGGAGAATAGCATAAATTTTCTTTAATTATTTCATGGGTTGTCGCATTTGTTTTTGTCAAATAACAGGGAAATTGTTCTCTTATCGGTCTGTTAGGTTTAAAACTAAAAAATCTCGGCATATTATCAATTACTTCATCTCCGGGATGAAGTTCAAGCTTACTGTAATCAAGCGTTCTGCCGTCAACTCTTGCGGGAGTTCCTGTTTTTAATTTTCTTACATTTAACCCGAGTTGTTTTAGTTTATCCGATAAACCAACCGCGCTTCTTTCTCCTAAACGTCCCGCAGGAAAGGATTTTAAACCGATATAAATTCTTCCGTCAAGGCTTGTTCCCGTTGTTAAAATCACAACGGGGGAATAATAATTAATTCCAAGCTCGTCAACAACACCTTTTATTTCGTTATTTTCAACTATAAGGTCAACAATTTGAATTTGTTTTAAGGTTAAATTAGGTTCGTTTTCAATATATTTTCTTGCTAATGCTTTGTATTCTTTTTTATCCGACTGCGCTCTTAAAGCTCTTACAGCAGGGCCTTTGGATAAATTAAGAGTTTTTAATTGCAAGTAGGTACTGTCTGCGAGTTCACCCATAACCCCGCCGAGTGCATCTATTTCTCTTACAAGATTAGATTTTGCAGGCCCGCCGATTGCGGGATTACACGGCATAAGCCCTATATTATCTATATTCAGGGTTGTAATTAATGTTTTAAGTCCGAGGCGTGAAGCACTTATGGAAGCTTCAATTCCGGCGTGCCCCGCACCGACTACTATGCAGTCAAAATTAAATTGTTTGTCTTTTTCCATTCCAATCCTTGCAGTTATAAAATAACAGCACCTTCTTTTTCAATAGGTAAATTAAAGAAGTTTGTTTTAACATTGAAATAATTCCATGTGTTTGAAACAATTTCTTTAATTTCGCTTACGCCGATACCGTTATATATTATTAATATTGACGGCCCTGCACCGCATAATACCGTACCTATTACACCGTTTGTGTGTTTTAAATTATTCATTATTTCACTCATACCGGGAACAAGTTTTTCTCTGTACGGTTGATGTAATTTATCTTTCATGGCTAATTTCAGTAATTCTTCGTCTTTTGTATGCAGTGCTTCAACAAGCATTGCGCTTCTTTTTAAATTATAAACCGCATCTTTTAAGGGTATTTCCTTCGGAAGAACGGAGCGGGAAATTTCGGTATTTAATTCATAATCGGGAATGCAAACCATTAATTTCCATTCATCGTTCCATGGAAGTTTTCTGTATATAACAGAACCGTCTTCTTCCCATGAAGCCATAGTCACACCGCCAACGAAAGCCGGAGTAATATTATCAGGATGTCCTTCAATTTCGGAAGCTATTGACATTAATACTTTTTCATCCGCAGGACGACCCAGAAGTTCATTTGCCGCAATAAGTCCGCCCGTAATAACGGAAGCGGAGGAACCTAAACCTCTTGAAATCGGAATTTGAGTTTTTATTGTAATTTTTAATTCATTCGGAATTTGTCCGATAAAATTATATAAAAGTTCAATTGCTTTATATACGATATTATTTTTATCGGTCGGAATATCGGTTAAACCTTCTTCATTATTTTTTTCATTAATAATATTTATTTCTATTCCCGTTCCGGGTAAAACCGTTTCTTCAACGGAAATAATATTATATAAAGGTAAAGCCAGACCGAAAGAATCAAATCCGGGCCCTAAATTAGCTATCGTTGCGGGTGTTTTTACGCTTACTTTCATAATTATTGAACCTTAATTGGCATTATTAAACAAATATAGTCATTATTTTCATCTTGAGGTTTAAATATTGATGCTGCCAGAACATCCGAAATCTGAATTTCTATATTTTTTGAATCCATATTTTTTAAACCGTCAAGAACATATTTATAATTAAAAGCAGTCAACATATCATCGGAATTATATTCAATATCGACATAGTCTTTGGAACGACCCGCTTCGGGAGTATCCGCAAGTATTTCAAGTTGCCCCTGTTTAAAATTAAACCTTAGCGCACCGGTTCTGTCGTTAACCATAATTGAAACTCTTTCAATGGCATTAATAAGTTCAGCTCTGTCAACAACTATTATTTTATCATTAGCCTGCGGAATAAGTTGTTGATATTTAGGATATAATCCGTCGATTAATCTTGATTGGAAAGTTAAATTTGCAAATTCAAATATTATTTTACTTTGCAATATTTTCAACATTATATTTTCATCATCAACAAGAGAAGAAATTCTTTGAACCTCTTGAAGAGTTTTAGCGGGAACAATAAAATTAAGATTTTCTTCTATGGTTGATGATATTTCTTTTCTGACTCTTGTTAAGCGATTGCCGTCAGTTGCAGCCATTTCAAGAGTATTTTTTTCTATATTAAAACATACACCGGTTAAAACAGCCTGTGTTTCCTGTTGAGAAACGGCAAAAATAACCTGTTTAATTGCTTTTGAAAATTCATTTTTATTTAAAACAACTGTTTTAAATTCTGTTTCTTCAACTTTTTCTATAACATTCGGAAATTCTCCGGCAGGAATTCCTATTAAATCAAATTCGGTTTTACCACTCTTGATTTTTATATTTGAACTGTCATCTTCAATTTTTAAACTTATATCACTTGATGATAATTTTGAAACAATTTCCGAAATCTTTTTTGCACTTAAAGTAATTGCTCCTTCAGATACAACTTCGGCATTTGTTTTATAATTTATGGCAAGATTCAAGTCTGTTGCACAAAATTTTATTCTGTCATTTGAAATGGTTTCAATTAAAATATTTGACAAAATCGGTTGAATAGCTTTTTGTGAAGTAACCTTTTCTACAATCTTAATTCCGTTTGAAAAGTCTTCTCTGTTCAGTATTATTTCCATGGGAGCAATCCTCCTTTTATATCTTTTTGAATTATATTACAGAAAAAAATAAACTGCAAAACACTACACTTTTTGTTTTTTTAAAAAATAAATCTATATATAATATAATAATATATTTATATATAAAATTAATAGTAAATAATAAAGACAAAATATTTGTGTAAAACAGTGTAAAAGCCTTATTATGATTGAAAAAATATTTGTGTAAAACTTGTTTAATTTATACACATGTTTTAAACAGGCAATATTTTGTCTTTAAAAAATAATCTTATAAATTATACTTTCGCTAAAGAGTCTTCAAGTCCGTATTGTTGCAGTTCTTCTTCTACCGCATCAACAGCTGACGAAGCTAATGATTTAATTTCGTTTCTTCTTGCAGTTTGTAATTTTAAATCATAAATACCTTTTGCTATTCTCATTGATTCAAGATAGTTTCCATAATCTTTTTTGGTTAAAGACAGGCGTTTTTGAACTTCAACGGTATTTTCATAAAGATGTTCAACAGGTTTTAAAGTCGGAGATGAATAGGAAGAAGTATTGGATTTAACAAATTTTTGGATTTCTTCCTGTGTTTCGTCGGCAAAAGGATAATAATAAATTGTTTTAAAATGTTTACATGTTCCCATTTCGGTTTCATATGCACCCTCGTAATATGTATTATCTTCGACTCTTTGAACGACTCTTGATAAACCTTTAAAATTAGGTTGATTAAAGTTACTTGAAGTGATGGCGCTTACTTTCATTTTTTCTTCTCCTGTTTTATTTTTCTGACTCGGGGTATAAAAAAATATTAAATTAAACCTGAAAAAATAGCAACAGTAATAATTTATCCCGCTTTTGCAACAGTTAAACAAATAATATTTTTTACGTCCTTTTTAATAAAACAATTTAAAATTTCTTCAAGAGTGGCACCCGAAGTTGTAATATCATCAAGCAGTATAACAGTCTTATTTTTAACGGATAAAAGCTCGTTATTATTTATTCCGAAACTGTCTTTAATATTCTTTTGTCTGTTTTTTGCCTTGTATTGCGGTTTTGTATATTTTATTTTACTTATTAAATTTTTACTTAATTCTATGTTTGCTAATTTTGAGAATTCTTTTGCTATTAAAAGCATATGATTATAACCGCGTGTTGCGGATTTAGTAAAATAACTGGGAACAAAACAAACTATATATTCTTTATTCGGGTCTTTTATTTTACAAAAATAATCGAAAAGCATTTGAGCGAGCACTATTGAAGCATTTTTCCCGTGTTTAAATTTTAAATTATGAATTAAAGTTTTAACCGTATCCTGATAAAGAGCAACAGAATAAACAGGAATTTCATTAAAAATTTTATGCGGAAAACCCGACAAATAATGAACAGCTTTTGCACAAGTTTTGCACATTAAATCATCGGTTTTTGCACATGAACAAACAATGCACTTTTTAACATAAATGAGATTTAAAAGAGATTCGATAAAACGGTTTAAATTATTTCTTAATTCCAAAAACATCAAATAAATTATATATGAAATAAATTTTAAGAAAAAATAAACCCTTTCGTTTAGCGAAAGGGGTTGGAAAAATCTCGTGTTTTAATATTTACTCTCTTGAATATATAAAGTATATAAGAAGAAAATAATTGATAGATAAACTTAATTTGCTTTATATTTCTTAATAAAAATCAGCGGAATACAGTCATAGCTTAAAACTTTATTTATTAAGAAAATTTAAGAAAAGACCGAAAAATGAAACTCGAATTAACACTTCTTAATAAAAGGGTTGAAGAGTATATAACAATCTGATATATTAAATATATCAATAATATATCTTATGTCTTAAATTAATGTCAAGAAGTGTAGTAGAAATTGTGTCATAAAGGGTTGAAGAATATGCAAAATCAAGTAAATTTTGAAAATGAAATTGAGCTTATCGTAAGAGCAAAAAACGGTGATACCGTTGCAAGAAACAGAGTAATTGAACTAAATCTCCCTCTTGTTAAAAAAATTGCTTCAAAATCAATAGTATCAACAAGTTTAACTAATTCTGATTTAATTCAGGAAGGTGTTTTCGGTATTATAACAGCTATTGAAAAATTTAATCCGGCTTTAGGATTTAAGTTTTCAACTTATGCAAGCTGGTGGATAAAACAATCAATGTTTAAAGCAATATCCGAACAAACCTATGCAGTTAATATTCCTGTTTATATTCAGGAAATATTATCAAGATATAAAAAAACAAAACAGGAAATGGAACAAAAAACACAATCCGAAGTTGCAAAAAAGGATGTAGCCGAAAAAATGAAAATGTCGGAAGAAAAAATAAACACTTTTTTAAATGTATATACAAAAGCTCTTTCAATAGAATCAGGAACTGCATTATCAGGAAACAAAGAACTGACATTAGCCGATATTATTGAAGACGAAAAACAAAATGTTGAAAAAGAAGTTATTGATACCGAACTGAAAAAAGATATTAATAATGCACTTGAAAATTTAAAAGAAAAAGAAAAAAATGTTATTGTTTTAAGATTTGGTTTGCAGGATAACACAAGAAAGACACTTGAAGAAATAGGTAACAGCTATGGTGTCACAAAGGAATGCATAAGACAAATCGAAAAACGTGCTCTAAATAAAATAGCAAACTTTGACAGCTTAAGCGGAAATCTTCGCTCCTATATTAAATAATATCCCGTAAAAAAATATCAAACCCTTACAGCAAGCCCGATTTATTCAAATATTAACAAATGTAAAAAAATTTCGTTTTTAAGAAAAAAATTATTAATTTTTCAATGAAAAAATTTTTTATATAAGTATATTTGTTAAACACGAACGGAGGATATTTAGAATGAATGCAATTCAATTAAATGCAGGGGTTAGTATTGATAATTTATACAGCACTGCTTCAAAAGAACAGATAGAAAAAATTAAAGAATTATCTGTTGACGGATTTACCGAAGACGAACTACAAGAACTTCAAAATGACGGTATCGATGTTGAATTAATAAAACAAAATTCTAAAGCATTAGAAAAAACAGAAAAACAAGGAACTGCAACTCAGGAAGTTGTAGATCAAAAAATTTCCGAATTAAAAGAAAAATATGCAGTTGAAGGCGGCATTGCAAAATCATACAAAATGTCAAACCCTGAAGTTGCAGCATTTAAAAAAGCTCTTGATGACGGAATGCTTAAAGATTTAGCGGATGCAGGCTTAACAAAAAATCAAATCATTGACGTAATAAGCGAAGTATTCCCGAATGCAGGTATTAAAAACACCGGTGAAGACGGCAAATATAATTGTCCGAGAGGTCAGGATGCGGAAGCAAAAGAATTATATAAATCATTTTTAAGTGAATTAGCTCAGGTAACAAAAGGTGAAAGCGCTGAAGTTACCGAATTAAGACAAAAACTTGATGCTATCAGCAAAGAAATTGTAAATAATAACAGTGCAATGAAGCTTCTTGAAGTTAATATCACAATGCTTCAGGATGAAGTTGAAGCTGATATCAAAGCGGCAATTGAAGAAAGTAAAGAAATAGCGGATGACCAAAAAGAAGCGGCAAATGACGCGGTAAAGAAAAATTTATCAGATTATTCAAGCTCAAAAGGTGAAATGAGCTATAAAGATTTCCAAAAAAATCTTTCAAGAGATTTGGATGAAGTAGCGGGAACTGCTGATTCTAAAATGGCATCGGTTGTTTTAAAAATCGTTAATTCCGAACGCAAAATGGCAAC
>CADBOZ010000148.1 GCA_902796515.1 uncultured bacterium
GTACGGTTTCTCAAACGTCAAAAGCTAAACGCTTTCGCCGTTCTCGTCACACACCCTTTGCCGCTCGTCTGCATTCGCCAAGTGCAGTCGCACTAGGCTCATTTGACTCGGGTGCGCTACATCCCGATAATATTTCCGTTATACAGCGCACCTACGGTGCTACCTCTCAGAAAATCAGCCTCAAGGGCGGATTTTCTTCGGCAGAGTCAAGCTGCGCTGTATTCTGATAATATAACTTATTTAATTTTCAATTGCGGTACGGTCTTCGCACTTGCCAAAAGCTCATCGCTTTCGTCATCGTGCTTCGCACACCTATGCCCTCACTTTGCTCAGCAAGTGCATCGCACTATGCTTCGCTTTGTTCGGGTACGGTCTTCGCACATGTTATATACCGCTCATGCGACCCGAATGTACTCTAGTATAATATCAGCAATAAAATTTAAAGTAAATAGATTGACAAGAAAAAATTTAAAAAGATAATTGCAATATGGAACACAATTTTAAAAACACACTCTTTATAAACTTTGGCGGGATAGGAGATGAAATACTTTTCCTTCCGACGCTTTCATCCTTTAAAAAAAGTTATCCGAATTCTAAAATAACGTTGGCGCTTGAGCCTCGCTCAAAATGTATCAAAGATTTATCAAACATAATTGACGATATCTTAACGGTTGACATCAAAGCAAAAGGCACGGAAAAATATATAAATATCATCAAATTTATTTTTGAAATCAGAAAAAAGAAATTCGATTGCGTAATTTCAAGCGGGAAAAGTCCGTTTATTGCCATAATTTTATTTTTAACCGGAATAAAGTTCAGAATAGGCTATAATTCAAAAACGGATTTTCTTTTAACCGAAAAAGTAAAACTCAACGAAAATCAATATGCCGGAAAAATGTATCATGACTTAGTTTCGCCCGTAAGCAAAGTTAATTACGAAAATCCTAAAATTTACACGGATGAAACGCTTGAACTTAATGATTTATTGAAAAATAAGGATTATATTGTTATTCACCCCGGCGTTTCTAAGATGTCAATACAAAAAAATATTTTTAAATGTCCGAATATAACGTTCTGGAACAATTTAATTGAAGATTTATTAAATAAAAATAAAAATGTTGTACTATTGGGAACAAAAGATGATAAGGATTTAGCGGAAGAACTTCTTAAAAACGACAAAATCCAAAAACATCCTAACTTCATAAATTTTTACAATAAAACAAAAAATATTATGGAAATGGCACATATAATGAAAAACGCATCAGCCGTTATTTGTGTTGACAGTGCACCTTTACATGTGGCTGTAGGCACAGGCGCTAAAACATTTGCAATTTTCGGCCCGACTAATGAAAAGAAGCTGGTTCCCGATGATATAAATATTGAAATAATCACAAATAATACAAATTGCAGACCTTGTTTATGGCACAAACGCGCATATAATTGTGAAAATTCAGAATGTTTAAATATAAATTATAAAATTATTTCAGATAAAATTAATTGATTTTACTTTTTTGTTATTGTAGAATTATTCTTAAGAATACTACATTTAAAATACTAGTATTGTATGAAATAAGAGGTACTAAATGAAAAAAATTCAACGTTTGTTAGTTATCACCTTGGCAATTCTACTTTTTAACATAGCAAATGCTTTGGAAATCACGGATGTCAGAAGTGATTACTGGGCAAGTCAGGAAATTGCACACTCGATTCAAAACGGTTACATTTACGTTGTTGACGGAAATAAATTTAAACCCGAAGGAACAATGACAAGAAGCGAATTTGTTACGGCTCTTTTAAAAGTAATAAGACGTAATAATGAACCTGTTACTCAAGACACAACATTCAGAGATATTAACAACTTAACTCCGAATAAACAAAATGTTATTTTATCGGAACAAATTCGTATGGCATTCGGTTATCCGGATAAAACTTTTAAACCGAATATCGCTATTAACCACAATGAAACAATGGCAATGATTTCAAATATCACAAACGGAATATTTGATGCAGCCGATATTACAAGATTTAAAGATTACAAACAAATCCCGCTCTGGGCAAGAAGAGCCTACATCAAAAACGTAGCAAACGGATTTTATGTAAACTATCCGGACGGATTGAAATTCAACCCCACAAACAACTTAACAAGAGCGGAAGCAGCGGTTATATTCGACAGAATTGCCGGCAATCTTGATAAAGTTATCGACAGTTACAGAGATTTATATGATACATTATCTGACGATAACAACGGAAACGGTGACGACGGCGACGGACACAAAAAAGCCGAATTTATTGCAGAAAATACTTTAGGTTTGGCATCATTTGCACCTAACAACAAAATACAGGTTTATGATACAAAGAAAATCATAGAAGCAGGAAATATACTTATCGGTACTGCTTTAACTCCTGTAAGTTCAAGAAAAGACTTAGTCGGAGATGAATATGTATTTACGGCTCCGAACGATGTATACTCTGTTCAAGGTACATTCTTATATCCGAAAGGAACTGAATTCTACGCTTGGGATTTGAAAAAAGGATACTCGTCATGGAGATCTAAGAGAGAAAAATCAAGAGTTGTATTCCACAAATACTCTCTTCCGAACGGACAAACATATGATATGGCAGGCGTACCGTTTACAAAGAATGATAAAATTGTATATGTAAATAAAGCTAAAAACGCAAGCAAACTTAAAGGTTTAGGAAACAATAAACCGAGCAAAAAAGAATATATGATTTCAGTAGCACATCAAATGGCTCCATTGATTGATTATTCTATTGATAAAGGTAAAACAATCTATATTCTTTTAACGGGCGATATGGTTATTCCTCAAACAGAAGAATATATGAATTTGAGAACAAAACCGAGCCTGCTTGAAGAAGATATATAATTCTCAAAATAAAATTAAACAAAAGCCTAAAGTCAAACATTTGATTTTAGGCTTTTTAATATCTAATAATATCTTAATTATTATGATAAGATTTCAAGCTTATAACTTATAATTTTCAAACAAGGCAGCTTTAAAAATAAAACAATAAAAATACACTCTCTAAATTTAGAGAGTGTATTTTTATTGTTTTATTTTTAAAGCTGCCTTGTTTGAAAATTATAAGTTATAAGCTTGAAATCTTATCATAATAATTAAGATATTATTAGATATTAAAAAGCCTAAAATCAAATGTTTGACTTTAGGCTTTTGTTTAATTTTATTTTGAGAATTATATATCTTCTTCAAGCAGGCTCGGTTTTGTTCTCAAATTCATATATTCTTCTGTTTGAGGAATAACCATATCGCCCGTTAAAAGAATATAGATTGTTTTACCTTTATCAATAGAATAATCAATCAATGGAGCCATTTGATGTGCTACTGAAATCATATATTCTTTTTTGCTCGGTTTATTGTTTCCTAAACCTTTAAGTTTGCTTGCGTTTTTAGCTTTATTTACATATACAATTTTATCATTCTTTGTAAACGGTACGCCTGCCATATCATATGTTTGTCCGTTCGGAAGAGAGTATTTGTGGAATACAACTCTTGATTTTTCTCTCTTAGATCTCCATGACGAGTATCCTTTTTTCAAATCCCAAGCGTAGAATTCAGTTCCTTTCGGATATAAGAATGTACCTTGAACAGAGTATACATCGTTCGGAGCCGTAAATACATATTCATCTCCGACTAAGTCTTTTCTTGAACTTACAGGAGTTAAAGCAGTACCGATAAGTATATTTCCTGCTTCTATGATTTTCTTTGTATCATAAACCTGTATTTTGTTGTTAGGTGCAAATGATGCCAAACCTAAAGTATTTTCTGCAATAAATTCGGCTTTTTTGTGTCCGTCGCCGTCGTCACCGTTTCCGTTGTTATCGTCAGATAATGTATCATATAAATCTCTGTAACTGTCGATAACTTTATCAAGATTGCCGGCAATTCTGTCGAATATAACCGCTGCTTCCGCTCTTGTTAAGTTGTTTGTGGGGTTGAATTTCAATCCGTCCGGATAGTTTACATAAAATCCGTTTGCTACGTTTTTGATGTAGGCTCTTCTTGCCCAGAGCGGGATTTGTTTGTAATCTTTAAATCTTGTAATATCGGCTGCATCAAATATTCCGTTTGTGATATTTGAAATCATTGCCATTGTTTCATTGTGGTTAATAGCGATATTCGGTTTAAAAGTTTTATCCGGATAACCGAATGCCATACGAATTTGTTCCGATAAAATAACATTTTGTTTATTCGGAGTTAAGTTGTTAATATCTCTGAATGTTGTGTCTTGAGTAACAGGTTCATTATTACGTCTTATTACTTTTAAAAGAGCCGTAACAAATTCGCTTCTTGTCATTGTTCCTTCGGGTTTAAATTTATTTCCGTCAACAACGTAAATGTAACCGTTTTGAATCGAGTGTGCAATTTCCTGACTTGCCCAGTAATCACTTCTGACATCCGTGATTTCCAAAGCATTTGCTATGTTAAAAAGTAGAATTGCCAAGGTGATAACTAACAAACGTTGAATTTTTTTCATTTAGTACCTCTTATTTCATACAATACTAGTATTTTAAATGTAGTATTCTTAAGAATAATTCTACAATAACAAAAAAGTAAAATCAATTAATTTTATCTGAAATAATTTTATAATTTATATTTAAACATTCTGAATTTTCACAATTATATGCGCGTTTGTGCCATAAACAAGGTCTGCAATTTGTATTATTTGTGATTATTTCAATATTTATATCATCGGGAACCAGCTTCTTTTCATTAGTCGGGCCGAAAATTGCAAATGTTTTAGCGCCTGTGCCTACAGCCACATGTAAAGGTGCACTGTCAACACAAATAACGGCTGATGCGTTTTTCATTATATGTGCCATTTCCATAATATTTTTTGTTTTATTGTAAAAATTTATGAAGTTAGGATGTTTTTGGATTTTGTCGTTTTTAAGAAGTTCTTCCGCTAAATCCTTATCATCTTTTGTTCCCAATAGTACAACATTTTTATTTTTATTTAATAAATCTTCAATTAAATTGTTCCAGAACGTTATATTCGGACATTTAAAAATATTTTTTTGTATTGACATCTTAGAAACGCCGGGGTGAATAACAATATAATCCTTATTTTTCAATAAATCATTAAGTTCAAGCGTTTCATCCGTGTAAATTTTAGGATTTTCGTAATTAACTTTGCTTACGGGCGAAACTAAGTCATGATACATTTTTCCGGCATATTGATTTTCGTTGAGTTTTACTTTTTCGGTTAAAAGAAAATCCGTTTTTGAATTATAGCCTATTCTGAACTTTATTCCGGTTAAAAATAAAATTATGGCAATAAACGGACTTTTCCCGCTTGAAATTACGCAATCGAATTTCTTTTTTCTGATTTCAAAAATAAATTTGATGATATTTATATATTTTTCCGTGCCTTTTGCTTTGATGTCAACCGTTAAGATATCGTCAATTATGTTTGATAAATCTTTGATACATTTTGAGCGAGGCTCAAGCGCCAACGTTATTTTAGAATTCGGATAACTTTTTTTAAAGGATGAAAGCGTCGGAAGGAAAAGTATTTCATCTCCTATCCCGCCAAAGTTTATAAAGAGTGTGTTTTTAAAATTGTGTTCCATATTGCAATTATCTTTTTAAATTTTTTCTTGTCAATCTATTTACTTTAAATTTTATTGCTGATATTATACTAGAGTACATTCGGGTCGCATGAGCGGTATATAACATGTGCGAAGACCGTACCCGAACAAAGCGAAGCATAGTGCGATGCACTTGCTGAGCAAAGTGAGGGCATAGGTGTGCGAAGCACGATGACGAAAGCGATGAGCTTTTGGCAAGTGCGAAGACCGTACCGCAATTGAAAATTAAATAAGTTATATTATCAGAATACAGCGCAGCTTGACTCTGCCGAAGAAAATCCGCCCTTGAGGCTGATTTTCTGAGAGGTAGCACCGTAGGTGCGCTGTATAACGGAAATATTATCGGGATGTAGCGCACCCGAGTCAAATGAGCCTAGTGCGACTGCACTTGGCGAATGCAGACGAGCGGCAAAGGGTGTGTGACGAGAACGGCGAAAGCGTTTAGCTTTTGACGTTTGAGAAACCGTAC
>CADBOZ010000149.1 GCA_902796515.1 uncultured bacterium
ATTTTAACAGGTTCGCTATAAATTTAATTTTTCAGCAAAAATTATCAAAATTCGGTTTGTTTTTTTACAAAAGTTAATATTTTATATATTTTTTGCACTTTGGCACAAGATAAAGGTTTTAGATAAAATTACTTTTCATCTTTCGCTTTCTGTAAAGCAAATCCCGCACCCAGCGATACAAGAAGCGTAATGAATTTTACATTTCCGACAATCCAATCTTTATCGGGTATTGTTTTAATCTTGCAAATAATATCCGCTGCTAAGCCTGTCAGACCTACTGCCATCAATGAACCTATAACTTGTTTTATGGAACGCATTTGATTGTTTTTATAAGTTTCATAATACTCTTTATTTTTTTCTTCATTACCTAAATTTAATGGCTTAGGAACTGCAATTTTTCCTATTAATTTATCAAAACCGTTTTTATAGTCATATTCACTTTCATATTTAGAATATTCTTTCCTGTATTTATTTGCATTGTTTATACCGTTAGCGGCATTTAAAATAAAATATGAAGCAAAATATACACCGATTGCCTTATTTAAAGAATTTTTAACTTTTGCCAATTCGCATATTCCGCCCGTTAATAATCCCAACAAAGCGGAATTTTTTAAAACTCTGCTTTCTTGCTTCTCATGGTCTTTATAAATAATATTATTTATTTCGTTCCTTTCTTGACGACTCAATGCGTTAAATGAAACATTTTTATTTATTATGTTATTTGGCAATATTTTATTTATCATAATTCAAGCCCATCTCCACCCAATGAATCTACCGGATTCGGTGTAACCGAATTAAAAAAACTAAACAATCTTAAACCTTTTGCAAGAAAATCCCAACTGACAACATCGGGATTTTTATAATTCTTCTCGCACCATTTAATAATTGCCCTGCCTTGAATTTCATGTAAACTGTACGTTGTCGCAGCATTAACACCATTTCCTGCACCCGGGAAAAATTTAAGAATGATATTTTTTAAATAATTTGCCGATGCTTTTCCTGCAAGCTCGCCACTAATTTGCGCTATTAACGAAGTTACGGCTCCGCCAGGCATCTCGTATGTTTTACATATATCATAGCACATTTTAATAGTTGTTGTTGTCAGTGCAGCCGTTTCCACTCCCGGAGTTGTGCAATTTAGTAAAAGGGCAGATTCCCCTGCTGCTAATGTAGCATACCTGTTTACAATTGCTTCTGCTTTCTTTTTTCTTGTTTTGGGTTTATTAAAAAAACCATAATTAAAAACAGTGCCAAATGAAGGTTGATACCGCAATTGTGGCATATATCCGGTTTTTTGTTCTATATTTTTCCGCGTTTCGTCAGATTCTTCTTCAAGTTTAAATGAATTCAACGGATTGTCATACAAATAAGCTTGCATCGAAAAGAGAGTATACAATCCGGTTAATGCTTTTCTGTCTGCTTTACTCAAATTCTCATCACACAACTTCTCTTCAAGCAAAGCTTTCAAGGCAAGGACTGACGATTTCAAAAAATCAGGGTCTTTATAAAGATCGTTCATTATTCTTTCGTCACTTAAAACTTCTTTTGAAATACCGGCATCTTTATCGGCATATAAATTATACAATGTATTCTTATTTTTTAATTGAGATTGTAGAAATTTCTTTTCGTTATAAAAACTATCAGTAATACAATCATCATTACAATATTGTTCCTGTAATAATTTTTTGTATATAATTTTTGGCATACAATTATTTACTTTTGTTACTTTCATTGCTTATTGCCCCAATATTGCCTTAATAAGCTCCGGAATAATCTTTAAGTCTTCCTTTGTAAATTTAGAATCTCCTATAACCTGTGCAAGACCATCTTTTATTTCAATTAAATTTCCAAATGCATCTCTTATAAGGTCTGCTTTTCCATCATCGTTAATATCAATAAGCGTTCCAATAATATCAGCCTTGCCATCACCTGTTATATCTATTGCTCTATTTATACCGCTTACAATTCTATCAACAACACCATCTTCATTTAAATCACCTATAGGAATAGATATTGGGCAATCTTTACCTATGAATCCTTTTGCTGTTTTGCATGCTTCACTTATTATTTCTTTATGGTACCTGGTTATATCATCGTCAAATTCAATATCACCAAGACTAAAAAGTTTTTCTATAAGGAGTTTTGGACGTTTATATAGTTTTCTTTCTGCAGAAGGCGCAAATAACCAATCTAAAAAACTCATTTTTTCGGTACCTTCTGAATTAACAATCGGTCTTCCTGAATACGGATGTCCATATGGACCCGATAATATCCCTATACTATAATCATCTTCTTTCTGAAACGAGTCGTTTTGTAATTCTTGCACAACAAATTCGCCAGCAGGCGATTTCGGAAATAAGGAGCAAAACCTTGAATTATCCAGCCTGCCTACACATCTAATTGAATCAATACTCAACTTATTAACCCTACCTTCCCTTGTATCAAATTTTTTGCATAGTAACACAAAAAATTGTTAAAAAAAAGCTTATTATAAATTTTGTAACAAATATTAATATTTTTATGTAAATAGTAAAATTATGGCATTTACGGGACTTTAAAAAATATGAATATTCAATCAGCCAGAAATATAAACTTTAAATCCGGATTTAACAAGTTTAATTTAAAAGAATTAAATACTGTTCCAATAGAAGTCGTAGAATTATATTTTAGAACCAATGGTGTAAATGCGCGTTTTAAGGACAATAAAACTTTTTCTGTTATAAATATGTTATGTGCACAAATATTAAAAAAGCTTAGATTTTCAAAAAATTTCGAAAAACTTCCTTTTGGCACAAATCCTAATAGCATAAGGATTTTTGATAAGTATGAATTATTGAATAATTTACCTGATAGTTTTTGCACCTCGATATCAGGCAAAATAACGATAGACAATGAAATATATAAACCAAGAAGTTTATTTTTTATAAACAAAAAAACCAGTTTTGAAGAAATGAATGAAATGGCAGAAGATGCAAAACAAAAAGGGTTTATATCCAGTGATAATTTTATGACATACATAATACATGAATGGATGCATAATGTTCATTTGGCTTATTTATATAAAAAAAATGGGTTTAACGAAAAAGAAGTAGCTAAGTATATTAAAAAAATAAGTAAAATTGAATTTAATAGCACGGAAAAAACTATCATACAAGAAGAACTTGGAGAATATGTTCATCATGACGGTAATATTAATGCAATGGAGGTTATAGCCGAGGGTCTAAATAAAATTATATGTTCTTGTTTAGATGAAAATAAATTGGGTATAAATTTAAGTATTGATGAAAGTGTTAAAAAAATGCCGGAAAAACTTATTAATATACTTCAAAAAATTCTTACGTACTAATACTGAAAATTGACCTGTAAATGCGTAGCATCGAAAAGTATACAAAGGATATACAAAAACGAGAACTCAAAGCGGACATCTAAAAAGTCATCAATAAATAAAGCATGCAAAAAACCGCCCAAAAACCCGAAATTTTTTCAATTTCAACTCTTTGGACGGTTATTTTATATTATTTTAATGTTACCTATACTTCTTCAGTTTCGGCTTCTGCTTCCGCAACTTCTTCCGCCATGCCGTCTTCTTCGTCAAGGGCGGTTTGGCTTGTTTCTTCTCTTGCTTCATCGGCTATTTCATCAACAGTTTCTTCTTCCTCAATATATTCTTCGGTTTCAGCGGGTTCTTCGTATTCCGTTTCAACGGCAGTTCTGTTTTCCATTTCTCTTGCTTGCGATTCGCTCTTTATATCAATCTTCCAGCCGGTTAATCTGTGAGCAAGACGAACATTTTGACCTTCTCTTCCGATTGCAAGAGATAACTGGTCATCAGGAACTATAACAAACGCTTCGTGTCTGTCTTCTTCATCCGCTAAAATATCAACCGAGATAATTCTTGCGGGAGAAAGTGCATTTACTATATATTCAACTGGGTCTTCAGAATATCTTACGATATCGATTTTTTCATTTTTTAATTCCGATACAATCGTTTGAATTCTTGTACCGCGGGGCCCGATACAAGCTCCGACACTATCTACGGACGGGTCATTTGACCATACGGCAAGTTTTGTCCTAAATCCTGCTTCACGGGAAATTGATTTAATTTCAACAATTCCGTCTTCAATTTCGGGAACTTCAAGTTCAAATAATTCTCTTACTATTTCAACATGAGCCTGAGAAACAATTACCTGAGGAAGTTTTGAAGTTTCCTTAACGTCAAGAACAAATACTCTTATACGATTACCGGGTTTATAATATTCTCCGGGGATTTGTTCACGGCTCGGCATAATTGCATCTGTTTTTCCGATGTTAACTATAACGGCTCTGTCCGTTCTTCTTTGAATTATACCTGTTATAAGAGTGCCTTTTTTAGACATAAATTCGTCTAAAACCAACTTTCTTTCAGCTTCTCTTATTCTTTGAGTAATAACCTGTTTTGCACTTTGAGCTGCAACCCTTCCGAAGTTTTCAGGCGTTACTTCAATTTTAACTTCATCATCTATTTCAACGTCTTCATCAATTTCTTTAGCATCTTCCAATGAAATTTCAACATTTTCGTCTTTAACATCGTTAACTACAACTTTTGTTCTGAATACACCGATTTCTCCGGTTTCATCGTCCAAAATTGCTTCAACGTTTGTTGCATCCTTGTCTTTAATATGCTTTTTATAAGCTGCAACAAGAGCGTCACACAGTGAACTTACAAGGACATCTTTAGAAATGCCTTTTTCACGTTCAAGTTGTTCGGCTGCTTCAAATAATGCTGTTCCGATTTTAATCATTAATTATTTCTCCTTATTTTTATTAATTTCTATTTTATCGTTTAGTTTGGTTGAATGAATTTTTTCCATAGGGATTATAACTTCCTGTCCGTTTAATTCAACTTTTACACCGAAGCTTTCGTTATAATCAATTAATTTTGCTTCAAATTTCTTTAAATCTGTTTCGGGGATTGAATTTTTAAGCTTAATAATTACATCATGCCCTCTGAAAATTATATATTCTTTTTCGGATTTAAAGCGTCTGTCAAGCCCCGGGGAGGACACTTCAAGATAATACTTAAAGGGTATAAGCTCATCCAGCATATCACCGAGGCTTCTTGAAATATTTTCGCAATCAAGATGCGAAACATTATGGTCGGATGACCAGATGAAAATTCTTAAAAACCATTTATTATTTTCTTTTTCGAAAGCAACCTCAAGGGGGATAAGGTTGTATCTCATTGCCGTATTTTCAATAACGGGCACAATTGTTTGAAGAAGTTCTCTTTTATTAAATTCCTGCATAGCTTTCCCTTAATAAAAAAATAAGAACGCTTTTGTTGTTAAGCGTTCCGATTTTCGTTTTTTATTAAATCGGCAGATGAAATAATATCATCTAAACAAAGTATAACATAAAATACTAAAAAATAAACCCGCCGGTTAATATGTCTTATCATTTATTTGAAATTCTTTATAATCTTTTGATTTATTTATTGTGTGTTATAAAATTATTTTATGCTTTTAGTTATAGACATAGGAAATACAAATACATCACTCGGAATTTATGAAAAAAATGAGCTCATAAAAACATTCAGCTTTTCTTCGGATATCAAAAAAACTGATGACGAATACGGAATTATGCTTCTTTCGGTTCTAAATCATAATAATATGATATCCGAAATCAAAGGAGCCATTATTTCTTCCGTTGTTCCGCAATTGAGCGAAATTTTCGAAAGTGCAATTTTAAAATATCTGAATATAAATTCAATAAAATTAACTTATAAATCAAAAATGCCCGTTAAATTAATGCTTGATAACAATAAAGAAATCGGCGCGGACAGAATAGCAAATGCTTCAGCCGTTTGTTTTAAATATAAATTACCCGCAATAGTAATTGATTTCGGTACCGCAACAACTTTTGACATCGTTGATAAAAATTCAAATTTTATCGGCGGTATTATTGCTCCCGGCTTGAAAATTCAAGCAAAAGCATTATCACAATTTACATCTAAGCTTCCTAAATTAAAAATTGAAGCTCCGAAAGTTGCAATCGGAAAAGATACGATATCTGCAATGCTATCGGGGATTGTTCTGGGACATAGCGCAATGATAGAAGGAATGATTAAAAAATGCGAACAGGAGCTCGGTGAAAAAGCAACAATCATCGCAACGGGAGGATACAGCTCAATATTATTTGAAAATATGGAAAATACGTTAAATTATATTGATAAAAACCTGACTCTGTTCGGTTTAAAGGAATTATATTATTTGAATAAGGAATAAAATTATGCAAACATTGGAAAAATTAACTTTAAAGATTAAAAAACTTGAAAATTTTGTTTCCATGCCCGAATATAAAACTTCTGGAGCTTCCGCAATGGATTTGGTTGCGGCAATTAAAGAAGATGTTATCATTCCGTCCGGAGAAATAAGAATTATTCCGACAGGTATAGCTATAGAACTTCCTCATAATACCGAAGCGCAGGTTAGAAGCCGTTCGGGACTTGCAATTAAAAAAGGAATAGCCGTTGTAAACGGAATAGGTACAATAGATGAAGATTACAGAGGCGAAATTTGTGTCGGCTTAATTAATCATTCAAAAGTTGATTTTACAGTACAAAGAGGAGATAGAATTGCTCAAATGGCAATTATGGAAGTATTGAAGCCTGAAATATTAATCTCCGAAGATTTAAGCGAAACAAAAAGAAACGACGGCGGTTTCGGTTCAACCGGAGTAAAATAGTCATTTAGTGGAATTATATAAATAGCTATGTATGGATTTAACTTTGAACTTGATGATTTTCAGCGTGAAGCAATAGAACACATTCAAAACGGTAAAAGTGTTGTGGTTTGCGCTCCGACAGGTGCGGGAAAAACCGTGATTGCGCAAAGCGCTATTCATCTGGCGCTTGAAAAGGGCGAAAGAATATTTTATACCACTCCTTTAAAAGCCTTATCAAATCAAAAATATAACGATTTTTCTTCTTTATACGGAAGCGATACGGTCGGTCTTTTAACGGGAGATACAACAATAAACAGGGATGCTTCTATTGTTGTTATGACAACGGAAGTATTTAGAAATATGCTTTACGGAACAACTTTCGGTTCTGTCAAAGATAATCTTAAAAACGTTAAATATGTTGTGCTTGACGAAGTTCATTATATGAACGATGAATCAAGAGGAACCGTCTGGGAAGAAAGCATAATTTATTGTCCGACGAATATTCAAATAATTGCCTTGAGCGCTACGGTTAAAAATTCAAAACAACTGACAGATTGGATAAACACTGTTCACTCTAAAACAGAGCTTGTTTATACGGATTTTCGACCCGTTCCTTTGAGATTTTTCTATTACGACAGCTCTAAACCAAATCAAATACTGCCTCTTTTGACTCCGTCGGGAGAATTAAACACGAAAATTAAACCGGAAAGCAGATATAAATACTTTAATAAAAAGGAAAAAATAAAAAACCCGACAACCAGTGTTATTGAAGTTTTAAATGAAAAAAATATGCTTCCTGCTATTTATTTCACATTTTCAAGAAAAAAATGCGACGAAAACGCAAGAAAATGCTTAAAATTGGAGCTTTTAAGCAAAGATGAACTTATAGAACTGAATAACATAGTTGATGAATATATCAAAGAAAATCCTTATTTAGAAAACAATCCCCAGCTTGATTTAATTAAATCCGGTATAGCTTCGCATCATGCGGGTCTTTTACCCGGATGGAAAAATCTTGTTGAAAAATTATTCCAAAAAGGGCTGATTAAAGTTGTTTTTGCAACCGAAACCCTTGCGGCGGGAATAAACATGCCTGCCCGTACAACTATAATCAGCGCCATATCAAAAAGAACCGACTCAGGTCATAGAATGCTAACCGCTAATGAATTTCTTCAAATGTCGGGAAGAGCCGGCAGACGCGGAATGGATAAAATAGGATATGTTGTTGTAATAGGAACGCCTTTCCAAACGCCTGACGAAGTTGCAAACCTTGCAAAATCCGATGCCAACCCGTTAGAAAGCAAATTTTCGCCGTCATATTCAATGGTATTAAACTTGCTTCAAAGATTTTCCATAGAAGAAGCCCGCGAACTAATCTTTAAAACATTCGGGTATTTTTCTTCTTCGGACAGGTTAACACCTTTAATTAAAAAGAAAGAAGCAAGGCAACAGCAGATTGAAGAAGCGCATGATTTTAAATGCAACTGGCATTTAACAAATGAAGATTTTGAAGAATACAACAAACTCAAAAATCAATTTGTTCAAATGCGGACGTTATACAAAACTTTAAAAAGACAGGCTAAAGGAAAATATAAAAACCCGAATCTCGCACCTGAGGTTATAGAATTCGGGGAAAAATCCAAGGCTCTGCAAAAGAAAATTGAAAAATACGGATGCAATATTTGCAAAATCTATAAAAAACACAAAAAATATCTTGAACTTTTTGAAAGATATTCTAAAGATATAAAACTTCTTGATAAAGAAATTGCTTTTCAAAAGGATGTATACTGGCAAAAATTCCTTGCTCATAAGAACATTTTAGAAATAACAAACAATTTAAACGACAATTATCCGACTGAAGACGGTAAAATTACAATGGCTTTAAGATGCGAAAATGAGCTTTATTTATCGCAGATAATTAAATCCGGTCTTCTTAATAATCTGAATATTGTTGAACTTGCAAGCGTTATTTGCGCTCTTGTAACGGAAGATGTCAGAAATTCAGATGAAGTGACGGCAAAACCATGTTCTAAAACGGTAAGAAAAACTTTAAACCAAATAAAAGACATAAGGAGAAAAATCTTCCTTCTTGAAAGAGATAATAATATAGAAAATCCGATGTACATAAATACTTATTTCTGCTGGTTTATTGAATACTGGATTGGCGCAAACTTAAACCCCGAAAATAATCCTATTAATACATGGGAAGAAATGTTCTCCGATACGGAATATTCTCAAGGGGATATCGTAAGAACCTTTAAAAGAACAATTGATGTTTTAAGACAGCTTACAATACTTGATAATGTATCGGATAATTTAAAACAAAACGCAAAAGATGCAATAAAATTAATTAATATTGAGCCTGTTAATGCCGATTAATCTTTTTAATGTATTAATTTATTGCCGTAAAATATGGTAATATTGTTTTCATGAAAGGCATATATCCCGTAAAATATTTTTTAAATCCGAATATGGATAAAGTTAAATCAGTTGAAGAAATATGGGATGATATTGAGTCCTATTCCGGTGAATATTTTGAAGATGAAGAATATACGACAGATCATCTTGATGTTTTTATTCCTCTTCCCCCGCTGTGGGATAAAGGAAAATTTACAAAAGGAATTTTATTTACGCAAGGATTGGAATACCTTTTAAAGCTTTATCCTAACCTGAAAACATTATTTTTTACGGGCGCTTATACAATGTGGTCAAGTTATTCATGGTGTGATAAGGCGGATTTTTACCTTGCATGCTATGAAAATAAACCGAGAGAAGAATATCATAAAAAGAAATATCAAAACAAAAAGGATATCATCTTTGTGCCTCTTCAGGATGCGGATTATCTTAATGAATACAGAATAGCACCGATTTTTCCCGTTGAAAAAAATATTGATGTTCTTATGGTTTCCACTCCCGCGCCTGTTAAAAATCTCCATATTTTTGCACAGGCGGTGAAGATATATAATCAAAAATACAATCATAAGCTCAATGCAAAAGTAATAATGGGAAGCAATGATATCATCAAAAATACTGACGGCAGTTTAAATTACTCAAACTCGCCGGATTACAGTAAAACAGCGCTCGATGAAGTATTCAAATTTATAAAAAATGACGGCAAAAATATAGATTTTATTCCGCATGTCAATTATGACGAAATATCAAAATATTATACAAATTCAAAGTGTCTTGTCCTCGCTTCTTTAATCGAAGGAAAAAATCGTTCAATCAACGAGGCAGCAAGCTGCAATACACCCGTTATAGTATTTCGTGACCATAATAAATGGGCAAGAGGCGGTTATCCTATATTTCCCGAAGGCTCGGGTGAATATGTCGAAAGTTTTTCTCCTGAAGCATTAGCGGATACTATTTATAAAGTTATAAATAATCAGGAAAAATATACACCGAGAATGAATTATATAAAAACAAACGGAAGAAAAAAATTTATAGACAAATTAACATCATATATTCCCTACTACAGAGAAAATATCCCCGAATTCGATAAAACGAACTTCCACGAAAACCCGTGGATTGATTATGCCTGTCAGGCAGGCTATCAATTAAGCTATATTGATTTTTTATATGACAAAAATCCTATCTTATCCCGTACCAGAGGCTTAAGTAAAATTGAAAAAACCTTAAAATTCTACCATGAAAGGTATTCCGTACCGATGAATTAATTAAAAAAGCATCAAAACTTCTCTTATGAGTTTGCAAGCAGTAGCGGTGGATGTTTTTGTCGTATCAATATCGGGTGCAAGCTCCATTATATCAGCACCTGCAATATTAAAATCTTTTAAATATAAAATCCAGTCCATAAGCTCGCAATAAGTCATTCCTCCCGCCTCCGGAGTTCCGACACCGCTCATTAAAGACGGGTCTAATACATCAAGGTCAATGGTTAAAAATATATTTTTATCTTTAAATTTATCCAATTCTTCTTTTTTGGTTTTTAAAGTATTATATTTTTTTACTATCTCAAATTCTTCTTTTTCTCCGCTTCTGAGACCGATTTGCGCAATATTTTCATATCCGATAAGGCGTGCAATTTGATACATAACTCCGCTGTGAGTAAGTTCTTCTCCAAGATACTGGCTTCTTAAATCAGTATGTGCATCAAATTGAATAACAGCAAGATTATCGTATTTTTTTAACGCCGATTTAACGCTTGCTAAAGTTATAAGGTGCTCTCCGCCTATTCCCAAAAGTTTTTTGCCCGCATTATATATACAATCAACATTTCTTTCGGTTATTTCAAGGGCTTTTTTTGCGTTTCCGAACGGATATTCCAAATCTCCCGCATCATAAAACAGAGTATCCTCCATGCATCTGTCAAAATACACGGAATATGTTTCTATTCCGATACTTTCAAGTCTTGCCGACTGCGGTGCAAAACGTGTTCCTGCACGATTGGAACATGTACAGTCATAAGGCATTCCGAGCATCACAATCTTTGACGAATTAAAATCTTCGTGTGCGCCGATAAAATCTTTTGATAAAAAAGGCCCTTCAAGAATACCCATGTTTCTTCCTTTAATTTTATATGCTGTATATTTCTTTATTTGAATTTATCTTTTCATTCAACTCGTGGGCGGATTCTTCATAGCCCATTCTTCCCATAAGGGCATAGGTATAATTTTTCGCCTGTTCAACACCCGGTTGGTTAAATGCATCTATATCATACAATTCACCGATTACTGCCGTTTGCATTTCAAACATATAAAACAGCTGAGCAAGATAATATTCGCTGATTTCAGGCAGATGAATTGTCAAGTTCGGTCGCTTGCAGTTTGCAAGTGATACAGCCGTTGCATCCGCTTCGGCGTTAATTAATCTGTTAATTGTTTTACCGCCGAGATAGTTTAATCCTGTATACTCAAAAATATTCGGGATTTCAAGAGTATTATCAAATTTATCCACTCTTATAAATGTTATTATTTTATCATTAGCCCCTTCACTGTATAGTTGCATCTGGCTGTGCTGGTCTGTAACGCCGAGAGCCTTTATCGGAGTGGGTCTGTTATTAATTTTATTTCCGTTTCTGTCATATTCTTTTCCGAGTGATTCAGCCCAGAGTTGAGCATACCAGTTGGATACATATCTTAACCTTGAAGAATAAGGCATCATAACGGACAAATATTTACCCTTTTTAATATCCATTAAATAGTGAACAAGAGCATTTTGAGCTGCAATGTTTTTTGTAATATCCGTATTTTTGAGGGCTAAGTCCATAATCTTTATCCCTCTGATTACTTCATCAATATCAATACCGACTAACGCCAGAGGTACAAGCCCTACAGCGGAAAATACACTGAACCTTCCGCCTACATCATCCGGAACAACAAAAGTTTTATAACCTTCTTCATTTGCAAGCTGCCTTAAAATTCCCGCGTGGTTATCCGTTGTCGCAACTATGTTTTTTCTGTAATCATCTCCCAAAAGTTCATACAGTCTGTCTTTTATAATCATAAACTGGCTCATTGTTTCGGCCGTTGAGCCTGATTTTGTTATGACATTTACAAGCGTCTTTCTTAAATCAAGCATATCTAAAAGCGCTATCATTTGGTCGGGGTCGATGTTATCCAAAAAGAAAATCTTAGGATAATTTTCTCTTTTTTCTTTATCAAGATAGTTCCAGTAAGGCTTTAAAAGAGCTTCACTTAGCGCCATAGCGCCGAGAACAGAGCCGCCTACACCGAGCACAAGAACATTATCAAATCTGCCGTCAACCATAGCGGCAAATTCTTTAACATACCACACCGTTTCTTCGTTATACCCTAAATTCATCCATTGAAGCCATGAACCCGGTTTATCCTTTTTCATGTTTAAACCGGTGATGATATCTTGAATTTTGGGGGCATACTCACTAAAAATCGAAGCTAAATCAAGCCCTTCGTCACCTATAATTCTGTTTGAGACATTGGTTAAATCTAATTTAATCATTAATTATTTTGCCTTATTAACTCCGACTATATATATTGTACTGGCTGATAATTTTTCGTAAAGCCCCGAAGAAAATAAGGCAGACAGGCTATTACAGGAAATTTTTCATTACATGAACAAGATTTCCCTTAATTGCACTTATCGGAAATTTTATATTACTCAAAAATTGCTGCATTTCACCTTTATTTTTAGCATGAACCAGCACCGTGCCGATTTTTTTAAGTCCGCTTAAATCCTTTATCGGACTTGCGGTATCAAGAATTAAGGTTTTTCCGACTGATTTAAGCCCCGATAAATCTTCTAAAGTCGTGCCTCTTAAATCGCAATCACCTGCAATTCTCTTTACCCCTTGAAGTAAATCGGCTTCACCCGAAGATTTTTGCCATTGTTTTAATTTTGTCTGTGCCCAATTTGAATTATATTTTTCAATTTGCTTTGTGCCGTCTTCAAGGTAATCAACTCTGTATCCAAGTCTTGTTAAAGCATCGTCAACAGGCTGCCAGAGTGGCGATTTTTGTTGTTTTGCAGCAAGTCTTTGCATATATCGGGCATAGCATTCATGAGATAAAGATTCTCTTAATACTTTTTCATGTGCCGCATCTTCAAAACCTTTTAATACCGGTAATGTTGTGCATTTCATTGCATCCTGTTTTAAATGACTCGCATTAATTCCGACTTTTAGATCTAACATAATCACTCCTAAATAATCTAACCTATATAATTTTAAAAACATTTTTATAAAAAAAATTGCCAAACTACCCTATCGGGTAATTTATTTTTGCTTTAACACGTTTTAATTTTAAATTATGGAAAAAACTTTGGATAAAGCAAAAACAATTTTAGATGAAAACGAAAGAGTTATAGCAAATATTCTCCATGACATAAAAAGTCCCGTATACAGCATTAAAATTGCCCTTCAAACAAAACTGGACAACGAATTAAACAGGGATATTTATGAAACGGCATCGGATATAATAAAATATATTGAAAATTTCCTTGTTAATTATAATTTTAAAACCGGAAAATTTAATAATAAAATTTCCGAATGCAACATAAAGGAAATAATAAACAAGAAAATTGAAAATTATAAATATATTTTTCTTGAAAAAAATATACAAATTAACATAATTGACGAAACAAGAAAAGCCTGCATAACAAATTCAATAAGAATTTTTCTGTCCAGTATACTCGGTAATATTATTTCTAATATTGCATTTCACGCATCAAAAAATTCTAATGCGTTAATTAAACTTGAGCAAAACCAAAATTTTATTCTAATCAATTTTCAAAACGAATACGAAAAGAACAGCGAAAATTTTTCTCTGGGGCTTGATTTCTGTAAGAAATTATCAACAAGCATAAAGGCAGAAATAAGCTTCACAAAAACAAATAGTATTGTTAACGTGTGTTTAAAAATTCCTGATTTAGCTTAAAATAAACTGCTGTTTGAATCCGGTGTGCCTGTCGCATTAACGGAAAGCTCAGCCAGTATTCTTGAAATTTCATAGCCTGAAACCATAACTTCGAGTATCAGTTGGGAATTAATTAAAATTTTATCGCCATATTCCATCGTTTCGGGATTTAGCGCCAAAAATTCAACAAAATCTTCACCGACATATAAGATTTTACCAAATTCGGCAGCCGTAGCCCATCTCAGGAATACAACCGTTTGTTCAAAAAGTTTTAGTTTTTGTATCATCCTCATATTATATATGATATGATTTATTTTATGAATGTCAATTTTACCGATGAAAATTGTAACATTGTAAATAACGGCAAATTTAACATGGATTATGACCTTGCCATGCTTAATTATGCAATTGAAAACAATATTGACTATGCTGTTGTAAGGTTTTATCAGTGGTACCCGAAATGTATTTCTCTCGGTAAAAATCAGGATGAAAATTCCATAAATCCTATGGGTCTTGATGTTGTTAAAAGAGTCAGCGGCGGAAGAGCACTTTTACACGATGCCGAGCTTACTTATTGTTTTGTTTCAAAAATCTTTAAACCGTCAATTATAGAAAGTTATAAAGATATCTCCGACGGACTTATTTTGGGCTTTAAAAAGCTTGGAATTGAACTTGAATATGCAAAAAATAAAAACGAAAAGTATGAATATTGTATGAATATATCATCCGGTGCCGATGTTTCATATAAAGGAAGGAAATTTATAGGTTCCGCCCAATTCAGAAAACAAGGATATTTGCTTCAACATGGTTCAATTCCCTACAGCCTTGATTATGAGCTTATTGAAAAGATTTTTTCTTCGCCTGTTGAAAAAGAAAAAATAATAACGTTAAATGAAATAAATCCCGATTTATCAACAAGGCAGATTATTGAAGCTTTAAAAGAAGGATTTATTGAAAAATTTACAAACTTAAAATAAATACCAATCTTTGCTTTACTTTTTCTTTATTGTATAATTTAACTATATACTAGTTGAAAGGGAGTTTACTTTGCCACAAACAAGTTTATTTGATGACGGAAAGATTATACCTGTTAATATACGTGAAGAAATGAAACGCTGCTACATAGATTATGCTATGTCGGTTATCGTCGGACGTGCCCTGCCTGACGTAAGGGACGGATTAAAACCCGTGCACAGACGCATATTATTTGCAATGAATGAACTTGGCATGACGCCTGATAAACCGTTTAAAAAATGCGCAAGAATAGTCGGTGAAGTACTCGGTAAATACCACCCGCACGGCGACAGCTCTGTTTATGAAGCACTTGTTCGTATGGCGCAGGACTTTTCAACAAGATATTTAACGGTAGACGGTCATGGTAACTTCGGTTCGGTTGACGGTGACGGAGCTGCCGCTATGCGTTATACGGAAGCAAGAATGCATAAAATCACAACCGCAATGCTTGCGGATATTGATTGTGAAACCGTTAATTTCATCCCGAACTTTGACGGTTCGTTGGAAGAGCCTTCCGTATTACCTACAAGACTCCCGATGTTATTGTTAAACGGAACTTCGGGTATTGCTGTCGGTATGGCAACAAACATCCCTCCGCATAATTTATGTGAAGTTGTAGATGGGACAATTGCCTTAATTGATAACCCCAATATCACAACAGAAGGCTTAATGCAATATATTAAAGGCCCTGATTTCCCGACGGCAGCAACAATTGTCGGAACGTCCGAAATTAAAAAAGCATATGAAACAGGCAGGGGCTCCATTAAGATGCGTGCCGTTTCATCTATTGAAGAACTTTCGGGAAGAAGCGGAAAAACCGCAATTGTCGTAACCGAAATACCTTATCAGGTTAATAAAGCCGAATTAATTAAGAAAATAGCAGAACTTGTAAAAGACGGTAAAATTCAAGGCATATCAGACCTTCGTGATGAATCTGACAGAGAAGGTATGCGTATTGTAATTGAGTTAAAACGTGATGCCAAACCTGATGTCGTAAGAAATAATTTATATAAACAAACAGCTTTATCTTCAAGCTTCGGCTTTAATATGGTCGCTCTTGTCGGACAGCAGCCGAGATTATTAAATCTGTACGAAGTTTTATCTGAATTTGTTGAACACAGAGTTGACGTTATAACAAGAAGAACAATGTTCTTCCTTAAAAAAGCCCGCACAAGAGCCCACATTTTGGAAGGTTTGATGATAGCTCTTAACTCTCTTGATGAAGTAATTGAGCTTATTAAGAAATCTCCGAATACTGAAAGCGCAAGAAACGGCTTAATGAACAGATTTGGTCTTGATGCCGAACAGGCAAACGCAATATTGGAAATGCAATTAAGACGTTTGACCGGATTGGAACAAGACAAAATCAGAGCTGAACATGCCGAATTATTAAAGAAAATTGCCGAATACGAAGAACTTTTATCTTCAAGAGAAAAAATTCTTGCATTAATTAAGGTTGAACTTTTGGAAGATAAAGAAAAATACGGCGATGAAAGAAAAACCGCAATCATAGCGGAAGAAGGCGAAATGAGTGTTGAAGATTTAACTCCGAATACTCAAATGGCTGTATTTATAACCCGTCAGGGCTATATAAAGAGAATTTCTTTAGACACATTTGTACGCCAGAACAGAGCAACCCGCGGCAAAGGCGGAATGAAAACCAAAGAGGATGATGATGTTGCACACTTCTTCACGGCAATGATGCATGATAAAGTTCTGTTCTTCTCATCAAAAGGTCTTGTATACTGCTTATCCGTATACGACTTCCCTGAAGGTTCACGTCAATCCAAAGGATTGCCTATAATTAATCTTCTTCCGATTGAACAGGATGAAAAGATAACCGCTATCGTTCCTATATCCGAATTTAAACAGGACTTAAATCTTATTATGTTAACCAAAAAAGGTTATATTAAGAGAATTTCTCTTGATAACTTCACTTCAATCAGAAGAAACGGTTTAATCGCAATCGGATTGGAAGAAAACGATACCTTAAACTGGGTAAAACTTGCATACGGCAACGATGAAATCATAATCGGTACATCCTGCGGTATGGCAATCAGATTCCCGATAGCCGATTTAAGACCTCTCGGACGTTCGGCAAGGGGTGTAAACTCCATGAAGCTTAGAACAAGTGATGAAATTATAGGCTGCGACGTTGTTCCGAAAGACTATGATGCGGATTTACTTGTTATAACATCGGACGGCTTCGGAAAACGCTCTAAAATTTCGGAATTCAGAACTCAAAACAGAGGCGGACTCGGTCTTATTGCAACAAAATTCAAATCATCAACGTCACGTCTTGTTGATTTAAGTATAGTTAAAGAAAACGATGAAATTATGGTTGTAACCGCAAACGGCGTTGTTACACGTGTTAGCGCTTCCGATATTTCACGTCAGGGCAGACCCGCAACAGGCGTTAAAGTTCAGAGTCTTGACGGCGAAGATACCGTTGTTTCGGTTAATAAAATAATTAACACCGACGAAGAAGACGAAAAGGATAAAAATACTCTCGTTCAAGAAGCTAAAGAAGAATTAAATTCCGTTGAACAGGGTAATATATTTAATGAA
>CADBOZ010000150.1 GCA_902796515.1 uncultured bacterium
CTTGCAATGGCAGATATTGCAACATTTGAAGAAGCAAAAAACGCATATAAACTCGGATGTGATATTGTTTCAACAACTTTGAGCGGATATACAAAAGAAACTGAAAATAATCCGAATACTCCCGATTTCGAACTTGTTAAAAAAATTAAAAAAGAATTGAATATTTTTACAATACTTGAGGGAAAAATTTGGGAAAAAAAAGATGTTGCACTTGCTTTTGAAGCCGGTGCGGATGCTGTTGTTATAGGGTCTGCTATAACACGACCCCAGCTTATTTACAAAAGATTTTTGGAGGCAAAAAATGAATAATGCTCTTGGAATAGATATTGGCGGGACTAAAATTTCTTATGCTGTTATAGATAATAACGGTGAAATAAAAAATGAAGTTAAAAAAATTTCAACTCCAAAAACAAAAGATGAAATTTATAATGCATTAAAGAATATAATAGCGGAATTTGAGGATAATATTGATTTTGTAGCAATTGCAACAGCAGGAGCAGTAAATAATGAAAATACAGGTGTTATCGGCTCAACCGCAAATTTGCCCTCGGGATACAAAGATATAGATTTTTCAACACTATCAAAAAAAATTGTATTCATTGAAAATGATGCAAATTGCGCCGCCTGGGCAGAGTATAAAATCGGAGCTTCAAAAGGCATGAAAAACTCTGTTATGCTTACTCTGGGAACAGGTGTTGGCGGCGGAATAATTGTTAACGGTAAACTTTTAAAAGGAAAATCCGGTGCTGCAGGTGAAATGCATTTTATAATGTCAAGAAAAAATGAAAGGCATTGTACCTGCGGAAGTTATGACTGTTTTGAAGCTTATGCAAGCGGAAACGGTCTTAAAAAAACAGCAGAAATTGTAACCGATAATCCCGATATAACAACTTATGATGTTATAGAGCTTGCGGGGAATAATGATGAAAAAAGCATTGAAGCTTTAAAAATATGGCAAAATGATATTATGCTGGGCATTGTCGGATTAGCTAATATTTTTGATCCTGACTGCGTTGTTTTGTCGGGTTCTATGGAAAAATTTGTCAACACCGAAGAAATAGAAAAGAAAGTCAATTCTTTAATAGTTACAACTCCTGTCAGAGTTTTACATGCAAAAGCGGGTAACTATTCCGGCATGATAGGTGCTGTTTTACTTGCAAATGAGCTAATTTAACTTTTTTACAAATCCTTTTAGCATGGCAATATATGTCCAGAACAATAATTGAACCTGCGGGCGAAACCAGATGGTATCAAATAGCCCGTGACCTGCTGCTGCCATAATCATAAGAGCAATACAAAGCGCAAGTATTTTGACATCCGACTTATTATTTTTATCCAAACATAAATTCAAACAAGTTTTTAATACCAGAACAATAAAAATAATAAACGCAATAAGTGCAAAAATTCCGCTTTCGACTGCTATTTCAAGCGGAACGCAATATGAACCCAGTGCATCATATCCTGTTTTCATATAAAGTCCGTATATTTCTCTGAAATTTTGATTTCCGACACCGATTCCAAGGAAAAAATTATCCAAAAACATACGAAAAGCGGACTCGTAAACATTAAATCGGAAAGAAATTGAACTATCCGTTCTGAATGCAAAAATTGACTCAATTCTCTTTATTATTGCGGGATTTAAGGCGACAAACACAATAAAGCCGATAATTCCAAAGCCCAGTATATTTTTGTATCTTTTTCTAATGCTGTTTAAACCGCCCATTGTTTTATTAACATAGTACAGTAGTGCAATTATCAAAGGCGGGAAAAAGAACAAAAACCCAAGATATGCTCCCCTGCAGCCTGTGTCTACGATTGCTATAAGGTTAATCATAAACAATATTGAAAAAATAAGCGAATATCTCTTTTGTCCGGCTTTTAAATTTTTTAAAATTAAAAATATAAAAGAACTCAATCCGACAAGCAAATATCCTGCCAACAGATTGGGATTATACGGTTTTAATGTTCCGTACGCTCTTGATATAACTTCTTCGGGGTTTATATTAGACATATCCTGCCAGCCTGAAATTTCCAATATTCCCGAATGGTTTTGAATAATTGCAATAAATGATTCAAAACTCATTAAAGCTGTAATTAAAAGGAAAATCAGAGGAATTTTATTTTGATTTGTTTTAAAAAACTCGCCGCAACAAAAGAAAAACATTATGTATACCAATGTTTTTAAATAGCCATGCAAGCTTAATTTAAAAAGAGTTGAACCGAAAAGACTTAAAGTTACAATCAGAAAAAATATAACAAGCACTTTTTCGAAATTCAAAAGCTCGTATTTCGAATTATTTGAAAATATTTTCTTAAAAATAACAATAAAAGAAAATAGTATGGCAAAAAGACCGATTGTTTCGGATTGACAAAATATTGAAACAATAAGCATAGCAATAATAACAACAAAAGCTATGTTGTCTGTATTTTCCATAAACAAACTGTTGTTAATAAACTTTTTAATATTATTGAACATCTTGATTTAATTTTGTATGCTTGTCTAAATCTTCGTGGTTGCTGTTAGCAGGTTCGGGGCTTACTATAATATTTGTAATAACTCCGTTTAGTTTATATTTTGCTCCTTCAAGAGTTATCGGAAGACCGATTTTAACTTTATTTCCGCCTAAAACAGCATCGCCGTCTTTTGTTATTTTAGCGTCATCATTTACTTTTACAAGAAAATCATATTGAAACGGGGCTGTGTCATCATCAACCACTATATATGGTTTTTTGGAGTTGATTGTCGGAATGATTGCTTTTCTTTTATTGAATTTTACATCTTTAATTTTTAATTTTGTATAGGGTACGTTTCTTATTGTTATAAATGTTTCCTCACCTTTTTTAAATACTGGTTCATCCGAAGTTACATTTACTCCTCTTAAATAGATTTCAAGCTCAACATTTGTCGTTGTTTCTATTTGGTTGGATGAGGTTGCTCTTTTTCCCGTAAATGTGAGTATTCCTACTATAAAAATAATAAATACTATTGCTATAACTAAATAATCAAAAGGTCTTAATTTTTTTAAAAACTGCATAATCTTAATCCTTTATATTAATGCTTAATTCTTCTTTTAAATCTTCCGTTGTCACGGTGTGGCAGCCGAAGTATCTTATAACAATGCTTGCTGCAAGGTTTCCAAGATACATGGCGGACTTTGCATCCAATCCGGCGCAGAGTCCGAGTGTAAATGTTGCAACAACCGTATCGCCTGCGCCCGTTACGTCGTAAACTTCTTTTTTATTAAATGCGGGAATTTTTTCAAAAATAATATTGTTATTATTTTTTTCAAAAAGCGCCATTCCGTTTTCACCTCTGGTCAGAAGAACTTTTTCAAGCTCTAAGGTATTAATAAGCTCAAATCCCGCTTTTTTTAATGTTTCATCATCTTTTATAAAATAGCCGACCTGTTTTTCGCTGTCGGGCTGATTTGGTGTGATTGCCGTTACCCCTCTATATTTCTCCATGTTTTTCTGGATATCGGCAACGATTATTTTATTATGTTTTTTAGCTTCTTCAATAGCCGCCTTTACAACGTTTTCGGTTAAGCATCCGAGATGATAATCCGATAAAATTATCCCGTCGTAATCTTGTATGACTTTTTTTATATTTTTGATAACTTTATTTTCTGTTTCCGGCGATAAGGGTGTTTTTGTTTGTCTGTCAATTCTTACTATTTGCTGCGTTATACTCTGGTTACATGAACCTGAAATTCTTGTTTTGGTTGTTGTTTTTCTTTCGTTGTCAACAACCATAAGAGAAGCATCTATATTGTTTTCTTCCAATATTTGAACAAGTTTTTTTCCGTAATAATCATCTCCGATAACACCAAGTGCCGATACTTTCCCCTTGTTTAATTTTGATACGTTATTGGCTGCGTTTGATGCTGCGCCAAGAATTTTTTTTGTATCATAATGTTCCAGAATGAGCACGGGAGCTTCTCTTGAAATTCTTTCCGTTCTTCCGTATACCATTTCATCAAGCGCAAAATCGCCGATTACTAAAATTCTGGGATTTAATAATTTATCTATAGAGTTTAATGCTTCATCTTTATTCATTAAAATAGCTTCCTCAACTGTCTTATATTATCATAAAATTTAATTTTTGTACTCTTTTTCTCTTAACCTGTACTGTATATCTTCAAGAAGCTTGCGATTTATTGTGAAAAGGTCTCCGATTAGCGCCATCATAAAGACAATAAACGATGCCGTTAAAAGGATTGAACAAAGTATTAACGATTGAATATGTCCCGCGCCTGAGGAAGTTAAAAAGTATATTAAAAATCTTAATCCCAAAATAAGCCCGCATACAAAAAGCACAGACGAGATAAACCCGAAAAACCTGAAAGGACGATAGATTATAAAAAATCTTATCAGAGTACATCCTTGTTTTATTATGTAGCTGTATATATTTGAAAATAGCTTTGATTTTCTGTTTAATTGACTGTTTACTTCTACATCAACATTTGCTATTTTTAGATTTTTACTGCTTGCCTGTATAAAATCTTCAAGAGTATAAGTATAGTTGTTAAATATGTTTAAATTCAAAATAGCATTTTTGGAATATGCTCTAAAACCGCTGGAAGCATCCTTAATTTCATATCCCGATATTGTTTTTACAATAAAAGTTCCGAGTTTTTGAAAAAATTTCTTCAAAGGTGAAAAAGTTTTAATTTTATCAATAGGGCGTACCCCGATTACAATATCGAATTCGTTATTAATTATGGGAGTTATTAATTTTTCAATGTCTGAAGCCTTGTATTGATTATCTCCGTCGATATTAACAACTATATCGGCTTTTCTTTTTATAGCTTCTTTTATCCCGAGATTAAAAATTTTAGCAAGTCCGATTTTATTTGAATTGATAACGTCCGTGCCTTTGAATGATTTTGCTATAGCTGAAGTATTGTCACATGAGGCATCATCAAGAACAACGGTTTCTATTTTATCAATTCCTTTAATTTTTTTCGGAATTGATTCTAAAACCGCCGAAATATTCTCCTCTTCGTTATAACAGGGTATTTGTATAACAAGCTTCATAGAACTATTATACATCAAATGTATGAGATTTAGAAAATAAAGTTAAAGAAAGAAGTTTTGTGGTACGTTACCTAAAATGTAAATAACGAAAA